>CBFGPY010000495.1:0-3150 GCA_965650755.1 uncultured Chromatiaceae bacterium
ATCAAACAACTTTTCCGGAGTGACATTGAGCAGTGAGAGGTATGCACCGGCATTCGAGCTGTGGCTGGTATCTTCATTCAGGCAACTGGATCGGACAATCAGCGACGATATTGTCGGAAATGCAGCAGCCACCTGCTGCAAGCAGGTGGCTGGGCTTGCCTGCCAGTCGCGGACACAAAAAGCGGTCAAAGGCGCAATGCGGGCACTGTGCAGTTTGTCCCGAAGCAGAGCAAGTGTGTCAGCCTTACTGGCGAAGCAAAGAGTCATCATTATGCCTTAGCGCGGGCGGACCAGGCGCGGGTTAAATAAGTGGCGTCGATGTGCGCCAATGGCGCGATTTTGTCTTCAACATAAGCCAGAAACTGGCTGAATCTCTCAGGTCCCAATTGCGCCTGCAGGTCGTTGACGGAGCGCCAGGCTCCCATATAACGTTCTTTGGACATCGCAATAGTATGGCGACCTTCCAAGTAGACCACATCGTCAAAGTGCGGACTGGCCCACAGTTGCTCGGTCAAAGTTTCGGTAATGCCGGAGCGGCCGGATGATACTCGCTTGATATCCGGGCGTAGCGTATTGAGGTAATTTTCGATGTCGACCAATACCGGGTTGGTTTCAATGAGTCTTGGATTCCACAATGCCACGAAACGGCCACCCGGGCGCAGCACGCGGTGAAATTCGGCAGTGGCTTTATCAAAATCGGCCCAGTGAAAGGATGATGCCATCGACAACATATCGACACTGTTGTCGGAAAGTGTGGTGTGTTCAGCGCTACCGGCATGCCATTGGATAGAAGCAAGCCCCTGCGCTTCATTGACGCCACTGCTACCGGCACGGCGCATGTCGTCGTTCGGTTCAACGGCCTGCACAGATTTTACGCCGGTTTGCCAAACCATCCGGGTCCAGATGCCGGTACCGGCACCGACGTCTGCAAAATCGATGTCTCTGGTTACTTTTCCGGTCAGGCTGAGCAGGGCGGTTAATACTGAAGGTGCATAATCCGGGCGGTTTTTGGCGTAGTCATCGGCGAGACCTGTGAAGTCGCCGGCTTTAATAGTGGTGCTCATGCATGTTCCTTGTGGCTCTGGCGCGTGGCCAGGGTTTTTATAATCTGCCGGAAGCAATCTTCAACGGTGACGCCGTCCTGATATTCCAGCAATAAATCCGGTGCTTCCGGTTCTTCTATAGCAAGATCTAAACCAGCCATTTGTCTGGTCTCGCCGCGGGCGAATTTCTGATACAAGCCTTTGGGGTCGCGGCGCTGTAACTCTGCTATCGGCACTTTCAGATAAATCTCCAGATAATTTTTCAGATGATGCCGGTTCCAGCGATGTACGTCGTGAAACAATGAAATCGTGGCGATCACCACAGTAATACCCTGCTCTGACAACATTTTGCATAACTGACTGTATTTTAACGCCAAGGCGAGCCGGGCATCGCGATCATGATGGCGGCCATCCATCTGGTCCTGCGCAAACATCGCCCGCATCACATCACCGTCCAGTAGTACTACCGCGTCGGATTTTTGGCGCAAGTAAGTACAAACTCGCTCCGCCAGCGTTGTTTTGCCTGCTCCGGACAGGCCGGTCAGCCAAATCACCTGGCCTTTGTTGCTCAGCTCGGAAGTTGCCATATCGCCTCAATATGCGGAAAACGCCGGTAAAACTCTCCCAGATAAGGCCGGCAGAGCGCAAGAATATTTTGTTTGGCGATATCCGGTAACTCCGCGATCTGGCCTTGTCTTGCGCCAGCATCCAGTGCCGCCAGCCGGGCGACCCAGCGCGGAAACTCTGCCGCAATCAGTTGTTCGGCGTGTTGGCAAAATTCGCGCTGCAGCGGCTCAGGTAAGGCCTGCAGTTGCGGTACATTGACCCAAATTTGTAACTGATTTAGCCACAGCGTCCGGCCATAATCAGTGCCGCTTAAATCGAGGCGGGCCAGCTGCCGGAAGTATTGTGACCAGCCGCGGGCGGCTTCATGCCCATCTTCTGGCTGCTGACCGTTATACCGAACATAAAGCGGCAAGCGATGTTGCGCATCCAGTTCCAGCCACAACGGCTCTTTAGTGACCAGCAGCATGATATCGTTGTAGGAATGCGCCCGCTCCAGTGGGTGCGCCCGCGCCGGGTCAAGCCCCAACCATTGATAGACTGCTTTGGCGGTAGCGGGCAGCAGGTCGCTGTGCATTTCATGAAATTCGATGCATTTGACCTGAGCAAAGCGTTCATACAGCGGCACACCAGTCGCTAGCGTATTGCAGATCGCATACTCGTTGATATTGCTAAAAAAATCAGTAGCAGCAGGCATTGGATTGCGGATACCGATTTGGGCCGCATACAGATTCATATTGTAAATGCTGCGCAGATTGTCAAAAGGGTGGCGGACCAAGTGCAACATACGTTGACGCGTTAAATAAGGCTCGACTACCGGGTAGTGCCAGGCATTTTTCGGCGTGTGTTGGTAATACATATTGACGGGTTTGGCCGTGCCCGGAAATAGCCGGTGGAAGTTCACCGCCAAATCATTGAGGTCGACACGGGGAAAATTGACATCGGGATGCTGGTCAAACACGTGACCAATGGCATTCGCACCAGTCCGCCCCATCGCCAGCACATAGGTATCAAAATACATAAGGCCGCGCCTCCTGCAGTCGTGGGTCTAACCGGTTTTGTGTGATGGCTGGCAGCACTGTATACAGGGCAAAACCATCAAGATGATCCCGATCGACTTGCCAGCCTGCTTGTTGTAGCTGGGCATTAATAGCCGGGAAATAGCTGCTGAGGATCAACACAAAATGCTGCTTCGGATCTAATGCTGCCGGTGGTAACACCGGAATTTCTGCCATGTATTGACCATGTAATTGCTGATTATTGTCGCTCCAGGCGCTTTGCAAACCCTTAAAGAGACCCAGTTGCTGGATAGACCTGGCGGCAGCGCCGGTACCGAAAATCACCAGCTGGCGGTTGTCCTGCTGTAACCAGAGTCGGAATAATTGATTCAGGATCGACGGCAGCGCGATAAATTGCTGTTGTAGGGTGCGAAAAAACTGCAGCATATCCGGCAAGTCGCCAAATAAACCACTGCGGTATTGCAGCGCAAATTCGCAGTCGAACGGCAGTGTTAGTGGCGCACAGTGAAACATCCAGCCAAATT
>CBFGPY010000496.1:0-3147 GCA_965650755.1 uncultured Chromatiaceae bacterium
GAAGTCCTCACCGGCAACGGTCTGGAACGCAGACAACTGATTGGCCGGGTCGAATTTGGCAAAGTGGAATTGGTGTTTCATCAGGGCCGGCTGGTGCAACTGGAAAAAACTGAAAAACTGCGGGTGGATTAAAGCACCAATTTCCCCATAGAGTTGTCCTTCACGGCCAAAGTTGTGTATAACGGGAAATAACATAACCTACTCCCCCCAACAGTTATGGCCAAACCAACACAAACGTTAAAAACCGTCGCTGAGCAACTTGGCGTATCGACGGCGACGATTTCAAACGCCTTTAGCCGGCCTGATCAACTATCTGCACAACTGCGGGAAAAAATCCTCAGTGCCTGTGCTGAGCTTGGTTACCAGGGCCCGAATAAAGCGGCGCAGTCACTGCGTAAAGGTAGTTCCGGCATTATCGCAGTGATTTTATCCGACTCACTGGAATATATGGTCAGCGACCCGGTCGCCAGCCAGTTTATCCGCGGCGTGGCAAACGCGCTGGAGCAACACAAACGCCACTTGTTGTTATTTTCCGGCAGTGCCCCGAGCCTGGATGCGATTGTTGATTTTGTTGATGGTTTTATCTGCTATGGTGCACCACGTAATACCGATTTAATTTCGCAGCTGGAAAAGACCCGCAAACGGGTGCTGACGGTGGACTGCGACTTAACCGACCGGCCCTCAGTCAATATCGACAATGAACAGGCGGCTTATGAAATCGCCCGGCAGGTGCTGAGCAAAAATTCGAGCGTGGCGGTACTGGGCCTGCGGCTGATTGACGCTGAAGATACGCGCCCGGTGGGCGATGCGCCGATGTGGGATAATCAAAGTTCAATCGCCCATCGTCGTTTGGATGGTTATCAACGCGCGCTGACGGAAGTCGGCCAAAGCTTAGCACCCGAGCGGATATGGCATATCCCTGCCAGTAATCAGCAACAGGCTGCGCTGGCCGCCCGGGCTGCGCTGGCATTAACGCCAAGACCCGACACTTTGCTTTGTATGAGCGACCTGATTGCCATCAGCGCGATGCGCGAAGTGCTGCAGGCCGGCCTGCGCATCCCGGAAGATGTGCAGGTGGTGGGATTTGACGGTATTGAAGAAGGCCAGCGGTATCACCCGACACTGAGCTCCGTCTGGCAACACAGTGACCAGAAAGGCATTGCCGCGGTGGAAGCATTTATCCGCGGCGAAGAAGGCCGGATTTTATTGCCTTATGAAGTCCGCGCCGGTGAAAGCTGCCGATCCCGCTGAAAAGCAGCCGAAAATCAGCGCAGCCAGCCTTTGCTGATCTGGCGAAACTGCGCGGTGCCGGCTTGCTGCAACCATTCAAATGCCACCATTTCCCGGCAGACAATCACGGCCCCGGCTTGCTGTAACCGGCTAAGCGCCAGCTGTTTATCGCTGTCACGGCGCGAGCCACAGGCTTCTGCGACCACAAACACCTGATAACCAGCGCTGATTAAATCCAGCGCCGTTTGCAGCACACAAACATGAGTTTCAGTACCGCACAGTACGATCTGCCGGCGGCCTGAATCGGCCAGCGCCGCCTGAATATGTGACTCTTTACCGGCGCTGAAATGGATTTTTTCCAGAATTTCTTCGCTTTTTAATAAGCTGAGCAGCGCCGGCACTGTCACACCAAGCCCTTGCGGATATTGCTCAGTCGCCAGTACCGGCACCGCCAGTTCGCGTGCGACTTCGACCAGCCAGCGGCAATGTTGTTCCACCTCGGAATTGTTGTGAATGGCGGGCGCTAATTTACTTTGCAGATCAATCAGCATTAACAGACTGTGTTCAGCGGTTAATAACATCAGAGTCTCCGGTGTTTGACGTACGGGTTACTATGCCAGCAACTGCTGCTACATTGCATAGTCCAGATAAAAAACTATTTCTATGGAGCGCGTGATGCCAGATCCCTCAGACTATCAACCACTGAACCTGCGAGATTTTGCGCTGGTATTAGACACGCAACAGCAGATCCATGCGCTGCCCGCCGGGCCAGAGTTATACCCACAGCTGGCCGCGCAATTTGGTAGCTTTCATGGTGCTGTGTTGCTGACGGAATATACCTTCAGCGAAAACTGGGCATGCTTTGAAGTGCACCCGGCCGGGGACGAAGTGTTGTATCTGTTAGCCGGTCGCTGTGAATTGCTGCTGGAACAACCAGGGCAGTTGCAACGTATCGTGTTTGACAGCCACGGGCAGGTGCAGGTGATCCCCAAAGGTTGCTGGCACAGCGCAGATATTTTCCCGGGAGAAAGCTGCCGTATTTTATTTTTCACGCCGGGCGAAGGAAGCGAACAACGGCCACGCGGATAGCCTCAGCCGATAGCTGAAATCCGGCAGACAAAAAAAATTCACTTTTATACGTTGGTCTTATTGCAACTTAAACGTTTAAGATGTATATCTTGGGGCAATTGCCGGAGTTTAAACGGCAGACCCCCGGAATCTCTGCAACGGAATAAAGTTGGACTGCAGTGCTCCGGTTTTCGCCACGCGAACGGATGAGGCAGCCATGATTAAAATCGATACAATGCCCTCAGGCATGACTGAGCAGCAGATGCGCCAGCGTCAGCTGAACCAGGTCAAATGGATGACCTGCCTGATGTTTTTTGTCTTTGCCATGACCACAGATGCCGTCGGCGTCATTATCCCTAAAGTGGTGCAGCAGTTTAATCTAAGCCTGACCGAAGCCGCCGCTTTCCATTATGTACCTATGGTGCTGATTGGTTTGTCTGGTTTATTGCTGGGCCGGCTGGCCGATTCGATTGGCCGTAAAACCGTGATTATGGCAGGCCTTGCGGTGTATACCCTGGCCTGTATTGCCTTTGCTTTTGGCGATACCTTTCTGTTTTATTTAGGTTTATTAGGCGTGTCGGGTCTCGCCATCGGTTTATTTAAAACCGGTGCTTTGGCGCTGATTGGTGATATCAGCCCGGATAATCAACAGCACACCCGGCTAATGAACCGCGTCGAAGGCTTTTTTGGTTTAGGAGCTATTGTTGGTCCTTTGCTGGTGACTTTGCTGATTAGTTATGACCTCGACTGGACCCAGCTGTATCTGCTGGCCGGGATGATTTGTGGTTTGTTGCTGGCCTTAGCAGCGATGCTGCAGTACCCGGACTATGAACCTGCTGCACAGGACAC
>CBFGPY010000497.1:0-3137 GCA_965650755.1 uncultured Chromatiaceae bacterium
GGAAGATACCTGGCTCGACATGCCGTATTTGCTGAATCTGGGTCTGCGTTATACCCACACCAATGTGGCCTCCAGCGGCCATTCGCAGAATATTCATAACCTGCGCTTTGGCGCGGACGGCAAGCCGGTCGACGACAGCTGGAAAGAGGTGCAGCCGGTCAGCGAAGAGTCGGCCTATGAAGATTTACTGCCAAGCCTGAACCTGAAACTGGAGCTGACTGACGATCTGGTGCTGCGTGTCGCTGCGTCGCAAGTGATTTCCCGGCCGTCGCTGGCGGAGCTGGCGCCATACACTTACATCGACGTCAAACCCAACGAACAGGGCGTGCGGTATTACGAGGCGCGCACGCCAGGCCTGAAACCTTATACCGCCGACCAGTTTGATACGGCGCTGGAATGGTATTACCACGACAGCGGCACTTTAACACTCGCGAGCTTCTACAAAGAAGTCGCCAGTTTTATCAAATGGGATAAGAGCACCGAAACCATCGACGGTCAGCCGTTTGAAGTGTGGAAACCTTATAATGATGCCAGCAAAGCCGCGCGCATTCGTGGTTACGAATTAGCCTGGCTGCAAACGTTTGATGAGCTGCTGCCGGCTTATTTAGCCGGGTTTGGCCTGCAGGCCAACTACACCTGGAATGACAGCGTGTCCGGTGAAACCGACGATGCCGGTAATGCCAAACCGTTTCGTGGTCTGTCAAAAAGTCAGCTGAATCTGGTCGGTTTTTACGAACACAACAAGTTTGAAGCGCGCATTGCCTATAACCGCCGCTCTGGTTTTTACGCCTGGGATAACTGGTCGACTATTGGCGGCAAGTCAGTGGCCGAGCCGTTGATGAACAACAGCACCAGCTGGATGGATGTCAGTGTCAGTTATGATTTGACCGAGCAACTGACCCTGCGGGCCGATGTCGCCAACCTGCAGGATAAAATCGATACGCGTTATTTAGGTTCGGCGGAGCATATTCAATATGCCGCCACTTATGGCCGGCGTTTCACGGTCGGGGTGCGCGCCAGCTTTTAACAGCGCGATGTTGTTGACTGGCGATGTTGTTGACTGGCGTTGTGGTGCAATGCGCAAGCTTATTGCACCCTACGTTTGATGTCCGGCGTTTGACAACCGAATGGTAGGGTGGGTTGAGCACAGCGAAACCCACCTGTTATCGCGTGCCAAAGCTGGCGTTGTGGTGCAATGCGCAGGCATATTGCACTCTGCGTTTGATGTTTTTCTTTGGCCTGTCACACAGGCATCGCTACAATGCCGCGTCTTTTTCAAGCCGGAGTGTGTAGTGGAACAATTACCTGCAGGTGTCAGTCTTTTTTTCATTCAATTACTGGTGATCCTGGCGGTAGCCCGGTTGGTTGGCGCGCTGGCGTTAAAATTGGGTCAGCCACGGGTGGTGGGTGAGATGATCGCCGGTATTGTGTTGGGGCCGACCTTGTTTGGTGCTTTAGCGCCGCAGCTGCAGGCGCAACTCTTTGCCGCCGATTACCGGCCTGTGCTGAACCTCGGCGCCCAAATCGGCATTGGCCTGTATATGTTTCTGGTCGGGCTGGAGTTTGATACCTCGATGTTTAAAGCCAAAGCGCGCAGCGCCGTGGCAATATCAATCTCCGGCATCCTGATGCCTTTTGTCATGGCTTGTCTGCTCGCGACCTGGCTGGTCGGTCAGGGTGGATTATTCGCCGACAATATCAGCTGGAGCCAGGCCATGTTGTTCCTCGGCGCTTCGATTGGTATCACGGCATTTCCGATGCTGGCGCGGGTGATTCAGGAACAAGGGCTGGCCAACAGCAAACTCGGCACGCTGGTACTGGCAGCCGGCGCTATTGACGATGTGGCCGCCTGGTGTCTGATGGCGTTATTACTGGCCAGTTTCAGCGGCGACGACAGCCTGTTTATCCGCGCTGTACTGGGGGCGGTGATTTTCGCCGGCCTGATGCTGACGCTGGTACGTAAACACGCCACAAAGCTGGAAAGCTGGTATCAACGTGAAACCCGGCTGACACCGCGCTTGTTGCTGGTGATCCTGCTGCTATGGGTCTTTGCGGTGACCACCACCGAATGGATTGGTCTGCATGCCGTGTTTGGTGGTTTTGTGTTAGGCGTGGTGATGCCACGGGGTTTGCTGGCGGAACACCTGGTGAAACGCCTGCAACCGGTGGTGCTGGTGGCGCTGGTGCCATTGTTTTTCACAGTGTCGGGCCTGAAAACGGACTTGTCGTTGCTGGCGCAGGGCACTTTGTGGCAAGTGGCGCTGGCGGTGATTGCCGCGTCGATTTTTGCCAAAGCGGTGGCCTGTTATCTGGCGGCCCGGCTTTGTGGTGAAAATCATCCGATGGCGTTGTCCGTTGGCATTTTGATGAACGCACGCGGCATGATGGAGCTTATTTTACTCAATATCGCGCTGCAAAATGGCGTGATTAAAGCCGACTTGTTTTCGGTGCTGGTGTTGATGACGATTGTCACGACTATGATGGCAACGCCACTGTTTAATTTCCTGCAGGGCCGGCCGTCGTTTCGCGGCAGATTACAATAAGCTGCAGCCAAAGGCCGGAACTTGCTGAAACAGGGACAGAGAACTAACCTTTAAATCCGACCCTGTTAAACGGAAAGGTTAGATGGAACAGGACGTCCTGCTAAAGGCGCAGGCCTTTGATTTAATCATGGCGCAGCTGCCGGTTGGGCTGGCGCTGCTGGACCGGAAGCAACGTTATCTGTCGATTAACGAGCGTCTGGCGCAGTTTCATGGCATACCCGCCGCTGCACATCTGGGCCAAACCGTGGCCCGGATGCTGCCTGAGTTATATCCGGCCATTGCGCCACTACTGAACCAGGTGCTGGAAACCTGCCAGCCACTGCTGAATTTTGAGATCAGCAACAACCCTACCCAAAACAACACCGAACATTGGTTTGGCTCTTACCTGCCGTTATTAGATGCCGATCAGCAGGTACAGGCCGTGCTGGTGATAGCGCTGAACCAGACCATGGAATGGGGTGTGCAGCAACGCCGGCAACAGGATTTGGACAAACTGCGCCGTGTGCTGGATAACATGTTTGCCTTTGTTGGCATTCTGACGCCTGACGGCACACTGCAGGACGCCAACCGGCCGCCGCTGGAAATGGCCGGGCT
>CBFGPY010000498.1:0-3110 GCA_965650755.1 uncultured Chromatiaceae bacterium
CCCGCGCCGGTTGGGGTAAAACTGAGTTCTTCATCGACAATAAAATCTTCCGGCTCGCTTCGAAGCAAGGCGCGGCAATTCGGTTCGCCGTACAGATAAGCCAGTGGCGGAAACTGGATGTTCTCTGCAGGCGCACTCATGCGGTTTTCACCAGCAGTACCACCGCTTCGACCGCGATGCCCTCTTTGCGGCCGACAAAACCCAATTTTTCCGTGGTGGTGGCTTTGACATTGATCTGGTTGATTTGCGTTTCCAGATCAGCGGCCAGCACCTGGCGCATCGCCTCGATATGCGGCGCCATTTTCGGTGCCTGCGCCATAATAGTCACATCCAGATTACCAATGGCATAACCCAAAGCTTTGACGTCAGCAAAAACTTTGCGCAATAAAATCCGGCTGTCGATGCCTTTAAAAGCGGCGTCGGTGTCAGGAAAATGATGGCCAATATCACCAAGCGCCACCGCACCTAATAAAGCATCCGACACGGCATGCAGCACCACGTCGCCATCAGAGTGCGCCAATAAGCCTTGCGGATAGTCGATTTTGACGCCACCCAGCGTCACCGGGCCTTCACCGCCAAAAGCGTGCACATCAAAACCGTGGCCAATACGAAAAGGGATCATGCCTGCTCCAGATAAAAGCGTGCCAGAGCTAAGTCTTCTGGCTGGGTAATTTTCAAATTGTCGGCGCGACCGGGGATTAGCTGCACCGGATGGCCAGCCCATTCCATCGCTGAGGCCTCGTCGGTAACAGCCACACCGGCCGCTAAAGCACGTTGCAGCGCGTCGCGCAGTAAAACAGTTGGAAACAGCTGCGGGGTCAGCGCATGCCAGAGCTGACGCCGTTCAACCGTCTCAGCGACCAGACTAGGCCCCTGCGTTTGCGCGAAGCCGCGTTTCATCGTATCGCGCACCGGACTTGCCAGAATACCGCCGGTACCACTGTGCAGACATGTTTCGATCAGTTTCCGGATATCAAAAAGCTGCACCAACGGGCGTGCCGCGTCATGTACTAGAGTCCATGGAAACAACTCTGCATCTATCGCCAACAGGCCGGCCAGCACCGAATCGGCGCGCTCGGCGCCACCGTCGACGCGACACACTCGTGGGTCGTTTGCTAAAGGCAAAGCCGGGAAATAAGGGTCTTGCGGGGATAAAGCTAAGAACAACCGGCTGGCTTCTGGCAATGCCAGTAATTTGGCGGCGGTATGTTCCAGCACGGTATGATTTGCCAGAGTTAAATATTGTTTAGGCCGGTCAGCCTGCATACGGCTGCCGACACCGGCCGCCGGGATCAACATCGCAATGGTCATTTGGTGCCCTGTTTGGCCACCAGGCGGAAAAACACTTCGTCTTGTTTAATCAGGCCTAATTCATTGCGCGAGCGCTCTTCGATAGAATCCAGGCCACTTTGTAAATCTTCGACATCAGCCATCAGCATTTTATTGCGTTTTTCCAGCTCCTGATTGCTGGCCACATGCACTTTCAGCTCTTCCTGATGCTTAAAATATTCTTTCACGCTGTGTGGACCAAACCACAGGCGATATTGCAGCGCGCAGACCAGCGCAAACAGGATGATAATTAACAGCCGCATAACAAATCCAAAAATGCAATCTGCAGGTATTATGCAGGCTGTCTATCGAGCTGAAAAGCCCTGTAGCTTATTTTACGCGGGCTGGACGTAAGTCATTCGCCCTTGAGGCATGAGGTTTGGCGAAATTTTGCCAGTTCAGGCGACTGGCCAGCAACATTTCACGCAGACTCAGCAAACGCGGCGTTTTACGCTCACCATTGCGCCACTGATGGCCGCAGCAGACAGCTGTAAACACGGCTTTGCTGGGTTTTAATAATAATTTGTTTTGGTTATCAGGTTCTTGCGGCCAACCCGCCAGGGCAAACCAGCCGTGCTCGTTACAATGCAGGCGCTGTCCTTCGCGGTCGATTTCGTCAATCGAATCTAACAGGATCTGCTGCAGCCCTTGTTGCTGTGCGCCTTGTGGCTGCACATAGACCGGTACCAGCAGGCCTAATTTGGCTGATTTGCTGTAGTAGCTGAAAATACTTTCAGATTCATCAACATGCGGAACAGGGCATTGTTTACTTTGGCTATGTAACCAACAGGCATTCTGGCTGTCGAGTGTCAGCGGCGACGGATATTGCAGGATGAATGTCGCAGCTTCACGCACATAAAACGGCAGGCTCTTTAATCGACGCGGTAAAAATGGCAATTGTTCCGGTGGGGATGACGCCAGACGTGCCAATTCGCGCTCGTACAAGGTATTGCACAGCTCAGCATAGGTCAGGGATTGCTCCGGATTAAACCAAAGCTGATTTTGCATCGTCATGCCTGAATGTTAACCAACCCTCTGCTATTTGACCAGCGCTGAATCGGATCCGCGCTAGCCTGAAACTCAGGCGCAGCAAGCAAAGAGCCGGCAATTGCCGGCTCTGCTGTCAGATCAAAAGATTATTGACCTTTGATTTCGCTGCGACCACGGTACGGTGCTTTAGTACCCAATTCCTGCTCAATGCGCAGTAACTGGTTGTACTTCGATACACGGTCAGAACGGCACAAAGAACCGGTTTTGATTTGACCGGCGGCAGTACCCACCGCTAAATCAGCGATAAAGGCATCTTCAGTTTCACCTGAGCGGTGCGAAATCACTGCCGTGAAACCGGCGTCCTTCGCCATTTTGATCGCCGCTAAAGTTTCAGTCAGAGAACCGATTTGGTTAAACTTGATCAGGATTGAGTTACCGATACCCTGCTCAATACCACGGGTCAGGATCTTGGTGTTGGTGACAAACAGGTCATCACCAACCAGCTGCACTTTGTTGCCAATTTTGTTGGTCAGATCTTTCCAGCCGTCCCAATCTGATTCGTCCAGACCATCTTCAATCGAGACGATTGGAAATTTAGTCGCCAGGCCAGCCAGGAAGTCGTTGAATTCATAAGACGTGAATTCTTTACCTTCGCCAGACAGTTTATATTTGCCATCAACGTAGAACTCAGAAGCGGCACAATCCAGCGCCAGCGTGATGTCTTTGTTAAGCTCATAGCCGGCAGCAGCTACAGCTTTAGAAATCACCGTTAAGGCTTCTTCGTTTGATTT
>CBFGPY010000499.1:0-3110 GCA_965650755.1 uncultured Chromatiaceae bacterium
AGCTTCGGTGCCTAAATCGAGCCGGCCAGCACCCTGATTCTGATTTTGCTGCTGAATTTGCCGCGCCAGCTCGTCAAGTGTCAGGCCGGCACTTTGCAAGGCCAGCAGGTCCGGCGCTATATTCAGCACCAGCGCATCACCACCTAGCAGGTTGACGTCTGCCACGCCGGGTACACTGCGCAGTGCGGGCCGGATTTGGCGCTGTAAAATCTGCCGGCGCGCCCGTAAATCCAGCGTCGGACTTTCCACCGTAAACATCAGCACATCAGATAACGGCGTACTCATCGGCGCCACCCCGCCTTCAAGACCGGCCGGTAATTCAGCGCGGGTTTCATTGAGCCGGTTAATCACTTGCTGGCGCGCCCAGTCAATTTGGGTGCCTTCGACAAAATCGACGGTTAAATCTGCGATGGCATATTTGCTGGTGGAACGCAGCAGCCGCTGCTGCGGAATGCCCTGCAGCGCCAGCTCTAATGGCCGCGTGACTAAACGCTCGACTTCCTGCGCCGTCATGCCCGGTGCTTTTAAGATGATTTTCACCTGAGTTGGTGAGATATCCGGAAAAGCGTCAATCGGCAACTGCAACCAGGCCCGGCCACCGGCGATGGCTAATAGCGCAGCAAACGCCAAAACCATCCAGCGCTGGGTCAGCACCGCAGTCAGCATTCCGGTTAACAAGGCATTCATTCTGCGCCTCCCATGCCCTGCAACTGGCCTTTGAGCGCTGCTACATCCGCCGTCGCCGCTTGTTTACCGGCCAGATCGCCCTGCACATACACCCAATCGCCACTGCGGCCCAAAACCCGGACTGCCAGCAGTGCCGGATTGTCCGGTCCGGTGATCACTGCATCCCCGGCGTCTTGCTGCACTATGGCCTGGCGTGGAAATTTGTAACCCGACTGCTTCTGCCATGGCTGTACAGTGAGACGCTGCCCTGTCAGCAACTGACAGTCTGACGGCACCGCGCTGCTGCGATAACGCCGGAATTGTTGTTCCACGACACTACTAGCCCAGTTGACCTGTAAGGTACAGGCCGGCGTGCGGACAAGGTCGGCTTGTTGCGAAACCGGTAAACGAAACTCCAGTACTGTCTGACCGTTTTGTTGTAATGCCAGCAGTTCGTTGCCAGCTGGGAATGCGGCGCCGGCTTGCAGTTCGGCCGGTACTACAACAACGCCACCAGCGCGGGCCAGCAACGTCACCCCATCAGGGCTGGTTCTGGCCTGCCATTGCTGTAACAGCTGCTGTTGTTGCTGCAAAGCGGCATAATCGAGCGCAGTCTGATGCGCCTGATGTTGCCATTCCAGCCAGGTTTCCCGCAGGATATCGCCGGCGGCATAACGGGATTGATTGTCTCTCAGACGAAGCGCCGCCGCTTTGGCATGATGCTGCGCAATCTCAAGCCGCTCAGCGAAGTTCAGCAGCAAAGGCCCGCTTAGTTTCAGCAACGGCTCGCCACTTTTCACCTGCTGCCCGGACTGCACATAAACAGTGTGAACCTGCACGTCAAATGGCAAAACCAGCGCTGCCGTCGCCTGAACATTTTGCACCACCTCGGCCGTCACCGGTAACAGCGGCATTTCGCTGACAGCTGTTGCCTGCTGCCACTGAAAGTTCCAGCCGGCGGCACTGACGCAGGCTGAAAATTGCAGCGCTGTCACCAGCAGCAAAGTGAATACGCGTTGCTTGCTGTGGAATTGTCGTTTCACCATGCCAGACCCCCTGCCTGTGCCAATTCAAAGGTTGCCAGCTGTAAACGCACTGTCGCTAAAGCTGCCGTTTTTTTCAGTTCGTTGTGTTGCAGAAAGAGCCGCAGCCATTCACTGTTGCGCATTTCACCGGTTTTGAGTGCGGCATCTGCCGCTTGCTGAATTTGTTCGCTGTATTGTTGTTGCTGCACGCTGGCCTGCTGCTGTATCAGTGCCGCCTGGTAACGCGATTTGGCGTCGAACCAGCGCTGGCGGATCTGACGTACTGTTTCGGCCAGCTTTTGCTGCTGGTTTTGCATCGCAGTCTGGGCAGCGGCACTTTGCTCTGAACCTTCACTGCGTCCTATCGGCAAGGATATTTTGAACCCAATCGCGGTATCGTCCGGCAGCTGCGCGCCGCCACGGGTTTGACGCAGCACCAGACCGGCCTGCCAGGGATTGCCGGCGCCGGAGCTGTCGCGCACAAAGGTGCGTTCGGCGGCAACAGTGTCAGTTTGCTGCAGCAGCAGTAACGGGTGTTGTTGCCAGTCGCTGGCAACAGTCTGACCGCGGTGTCGCTGCGACCATTGCGCCAGCCAGTCCGGTAGTTCTGTCAAACCACTGAACTGTTGCCACGCCAGCCGCGCTTGTTGCAATTCCACCTCTGTCATTGCTAAGCGCGCATTGGCAGCCACCAGTGCGTTGTCGAGCTGCAATTTGTCACTGCGCGTCAGTTCGCCCTTGGCAAAAGCGCTGGCGGCAAGTTGAGTCATTTGCTGCAGTTGCCGCATTTGCTCGCGGTCAATCTGTTGTACTGCAGCATATTCGGAATATGTTGCCAGCTGACGCACCAATTCAGCGCTTAATTGCCAGCGTAACAACTGCCGGTTTTGCTGTTGACGCAACTGCAAATCCTGCTGCAATTGCTGCAGGTATTGCCGGTTTGCCGGACTATGCAGCGCAAGATCCACACTTAATTCAGTCTCATCACCGCCGTTATTCAACCCGGCCCGGTTCGACAAATGCGAGATCCCAAGCTGGGTCGGTCCCTGTTGCCATAGCGCCAGTTCAGCAGGTGCTGCCTGCACCGGCAGTAAGCGGTCAATCAGTTGGCCGGGTGTTTGCACTGGTTCAGCCAGCACAGCCTGGCAACAAAACAAAGAAAAAATGAACAACCGAGTTTGCATATCACCTCCATCAGATGAGCGGCAAACTACAAGTTCTGGCTTAAACAATTCTTAAGTTCGGCGCTGCTGCCAGCGCCGCTGCTTAAGTTTTGCTTAAGGCTGGGCGGTTACTGTGTGTCCATCACTGCAACACAGGAGCGCGGCATGCGGATTTTGCTGGTGGAAGATGATCTGTTACTGGCTGATGGGATCTGCACCGGTTTGCAGCGCCTGCATTATCAGACCGAGCATTGTA
>CBFGPY010000500.1:0-3100 GCA_965650755.1 uncultured Chromatiaceae bacterium
CAGTCTGCGCCGCCAAATCGCTGATATTGACAATATTGCGGTCAATTTCCCGCGCGACTTTGGCCTGTTCTTCGGCGGCACTGGCAATAACCAGATTATTGTCGCTGATACTGCCAATCTGACTGTTAATCGTTTCCAGCGCTTTGCCGGCAGCTTCGGCAACCGATAAGGCCTGGCTGGCTTTTTCGCCGCTTTGTTGCATCGCCTGTACTGCGGTGCCGGTGCCTTCGCGGATTTTTTTGATCATCTCTTCGATTTCACGGGTCGACAACTGCGTGCGCGCCGCCAAGGCCCGTACTTCGTCAGCAACCACGGCAAAACCGCGCCCGGCATCCCCGGCCCGCGCTGCTTCAATCGCCGCGTTCAGCGCCAGCAGGTTGGTTTGCTCCGCAATAGCACGGATCACATCTAGAACTTTACCGATATCCTGCGCCTGCAGCGCCAGTTCCTGTACCACTTTGGCGCTTTGCGCCACGTCTTCATTCATATGGATGATGGCATTGACGGTCTGCTGGACCTGCGATTTGCCCAGTTCAGTATTGCGGGCTGATTCAGTGGAGCTTTCTGAAGCCCGTAACGCAGTTTCCGCCACTTCATCCACTGCCGAGCTCATTTCGGTGATAGCAGTCGCTGCTTGCTGAATTTCGTCGTTTTGCTGTTGCAGGCCACGGGAATTATCTTCGGTGACCGAGTTTAGTTCCTCTGCTGCCGACGCCAGCTGATTGGAGGAATTGGCAATATGTGCCAGGGTGTCACGCAGATTTTTCTGCATCCGGGCTAAGGCTTGCATCAGTTGCGCCGGCTCGTCGGTGCCGGAACTGTCGATTTGCGAGGTCAGGTCATTGTCGGCGATGCGGCCCGCCAGCTGTACGGCACTTTGTAATGGCGTGGTGATGCTGCGGGTGACGAACACAGCGATAACGATTGCGGCCAATAAAGCCCCTGCAATGACCAACCAGGTGGTGAGCCGGCTGTTGTCGTATGATGTTTCAGAATTTGTCGCTTGTTGCTTGGCATAATCCTGATTTAACTTTGCCAGCTTTAACAAAGACTGCGTCATCTGATCGGCAAAGATCACCATTTCCTTGCCCTGCACTTCTCTGGCCTCGGCCATTTTGCCGCTTTCGACCAGCGCAATCACCCGATCCTGGTTGGTGACGTAACTGTCCATCGCTTGGTCAAAGCGTTGAAATTCTTCCCGCTCCCCCGGCACCGACACTAATTTCTCGTATTTGCTGTGCATCGTGTTCGCATCGGCACGGGCATCCATAATTTTCTGTTTAGAATCGGCCAGATCTGCCGCATTTTCGGTCAGTAACAGCCGCAAAGAGTAAATACGCAGCCGGCTGGCAGCGAGATTCAGGCCCGCCAGAGTTTCCAGACTTGGAATGGTGTTTTCTTCAATCTCAGTGGTAACACTGCGGATTTCTGCCATAGTCCGCAGCGCTGTCAGCCCTAATAGCGTCACCATTAGGCCTAACAGTAAAAAGCCCGTCAGCAGGCGGTTACGGATATTCAGTTGTCTGATGCTCATAAAAGCCCTCTGTTTCAAGAAACGCTGATTATTCAATGCACTGTTGCTGCAATACAGCAAAGCAGTATGGGCACAGCTTGTCGAGTTTAATTCTGGTTTTCCCTAATTCAGGGGCGTTCAACTTTACCCCCTGCACTCTGTTTGTACCGCACCATTGCGTCCATTCGCTTTCGCCTGATAAAGCGCTGCATCGGCCAGTGCCAGCCATTGCGCAGCAGAATGGCCGCGCTGTGGGAGTGCGCAAATCCAGCCGATACTGACGGTGTATTGACTGTGTTGCTCCCCAAGTTGTACCGATTTCAACTCTACATCACGGATAAACTGCTGCAATAGTTGTTGCATCGCTGCCGCTTCGACGCCAACACTGACCAGCACAAACTCTTCCCCACCAAACCGCACCAGCACGTCGGACGGCCGCTGGAAATGTTGTTGCAGCGAGCCGGCAAACTGGCGCAGACACTCATCGCCAAACAAATGCCCGTGCACATCGTTCAGTTGTTTAAAGTGGTCCAGATCCATCAGGGCAAGCGTCAGCGGAATTTGTTCGCGTTGGCACAACGACAGGCAGGCCGGCAGTTTTTCATCGAGAAATTTGCGGTTATATAAGCCTGTCAGACTATCGCGCTGGCTTTGCTGCGCCAGTCGCACGTTCGCTTGCAGTAACTGCCGGTTTAGCCGCCGTACTTTCAGATAAGCCCAGGCCAGCACTGCCAACACAAAACAGGCGCTCAGACTGATCAGGATCACCAGCCGATAATCCGGTTCTGTATCCATTCGTACTGACAGCCATTGATTATCGATTTGCTGCTGCAGCACCGGGTCTATTTGTTCGATGAGTAACTGGCTGATTTCATTTAACAAAGGTTCATCATTACGACTGGCAATGCTGAGCTCACTATCACCGGGCAGGCGGCCGGCTATCTTCAGGTTGGTCATTTTATATTGTTGTAATAAATAACCCAGACTGCCCATATTGCCAAACATGCCAGCCAGCTGGCCGCTTTGCACCATCAGCAATCCTTCTTCGTAGCTCTGTACTTCAACAAATTTCAGCATCGGGTGTAGCTGGCGGTACAGCTCGGCAAAACCAAAACCACGGCGGATCCCATAGGCTGCATCGCCTAATTCCGCCACACTTTTGACTCTGGGATGATCGGTTCTGGTGACAACAACACTGGGGATCACCAGATAAGGCCTGGTAAAATTTAAGTATTTTTTCCGGCTTGGGGTTTCCATCGCCAGCAATAACAGGTCACAGCGTCGCTGTTCGGCCGCAGCAACAGAATCCGGCCAACTGGTCGTTGGCAGCAGCTCCAGTGGCACCGGTAACTGGCTTTGGAAAAAACGCGCATAGTCGGCCGACATGCCGCTGTGGCGGCCATCTGGCCCGATACTTTCAAAAGGCGGCCAGCTGGGGTCTATGCAATAGCGTAATTTTTGTTTGCCCTGCAAATAGTCATGTTGCGCAGCGGTCAATACCAGCGGTTGTGAATGCACAGTCCAGATACCGAAAAACAACACCCAGAACCAGCGCCGCATAACAGACCCCGCAACCAATTTACTGAC
>CBFGPY010000501.1:0-3098 GCA_965650755.1 uncultured Chromatiaceae bacterium
CTTTTAACGCCACCGCCAGTTCCTGCACCATCTGCTCCAGCGGCTGACGTAAATCGCTGCGTTCGCGCGGGATATAATCCAGCGTATCGACCAGCGCCATGCCGAGCCAGCCAATGCCACGGCTCCAGAATTCCGGCGATAAGCCCGTGGTTTTATTGGCCCAGACCTGCTGCTTTTTTTCATCCCAGCCATGGAAATACAGGCCTGTGGCCGGGTCACGTAATTTGTCGCGCACGGCGACAAATTCATGCACCACTTCTTCTAAACCCTGGCCGTTGTTAAACAGCTGGTTATGGTGCGCCAGAAAAGGGATCCCCATATAAACGCCATCGAGCCAAACCTGATGCGGGTAGATTTTTTTGTGCCAAAAGGCGCCGTTGCTGGTTTTCGGGTGGTCTTTGAGCTGGTCGCGCAATAATGCGGCCGCTTTTTGGTATTTAGCTTCGCCGGTTTGTTCATAAGCGCGCAGCAGCACATTGCCGCTGTTGATGCTGTCGATATTGAATTTGTTGCGCTGATAGCTGTGAATACTGCCATCGGCGGCAACAAAAGAGTCGGCCATTTTCAGCATCGCTTTGTTGTAGGCCGGGTTTGGCGCCAGTTGGTGCACATCGTCAAAAGCCTGCAACAGCAGGCCCGTGGTGTATTCAAATGTGGTGGGACGTTCGCGTTCAAAGTCCCAGCCGCCCCAAACATAATGCGGCGCCTGCAACTGTAAACCGGCATTGGCCAGCTGCTGACTCCAATACAGCGCCTGCTGCGCCGTTAACGGCTTGCTGATGGCGGCCGTGGTGGCAGCATTGCTGATTTTTATGCGAATGGGCCGGTCGAGAATTTCCAGTTGCTGCTGTAGATAGCTGACAAAATCGGCCTGATTAGTGATGCCGTTTTTCTCGCCTTGCCAGGCAGCCAGCAGGTAATAATCCAGTTTGCGCGCCGGGTTGCTGTTGCCAAAAGCAGCGTCACCAACTTTAGCTGGTGGCAGCCCGGTTAATTCCATCACAGCCACATGGCTGTTGGCATCTGCGGTCAGTTTTTGCAATTTGCCGCGTTTAAACACCACCGCCATGCCGAGTAAATCGTTGTTCAGGCTTTGTTTGCCGTAAGTTGCGAGGTAAGTGTACTGATGACCGGAAACCTCCAGCGTGCCCTGCAGCAGTTCAGTGCCGGCGTGTTTCACCAGACCAATCGCCAGGTTATCCAAAGGTTTAGCATTGGCGTCTGGCGCTTTCAGTTCCAGTTGGTTACGCAGCAAGCGGCTGCCCGCCTGCATGCTCAGGTGTGCGCGCACGTCCAGCGTCCGGCCGGCGATTTGCCAGTCGTGATAATCAATGCTGAGCGAAGAAAATAACGGGCCGGATTGGTGAATCGTCGCGCTGTGGCCTTTTAACACCGACACGCCTTGCGCCGCGCTGCCGTCCCAATAACCAAAACCACCAGCGCCTAACGACTTGCCGACTTTGAGTAAATCCAGGCCCCAGGGCTGCATATTATGATAAGAGCTGTAACCATCTAAACCGACCTGATGCAGCACCGGGCTGCCGGTGATATTGCCAAAAATATCAAAGCCGTTGCGCCAGTCGAGATAAATACGGTATGCGACGCGGTCCGACTCAATGCCCGGGCCTTCGTAGCGGATAAATTCAGAATGATCAGTATATTGCGGTGGCGGCGTCAGGTGTTGCACGTTCTCAAAAGTGCCGCCTTTGTACACTTTACCTTGCCACTCGCCACCGGTTTTTTGCGAAATTTCTGCCGCGGTGCGTTTGGCGCTGCTGCTGGCCGGGGTCGGTTTCACTTGCCATTGTTGTTGCTCGGCGGCGGCAAAATCGGCCATCGCCAGCAGGCTGTCGAGGCTGCCATTACCGTCGCTGTCGATGAGCTGGCAGGGGATTTCTTTACTGCCGGCCCAGACGGATAAAGCACCCGGAATGCCGGTGATGCCTAAATCAGTGAAGGTCACAGTCACTGGCGAATCTGGCCGGGCAAAAGCCGAAGGGTTGGTGACAGTTAAAGTCGCGAGACTTGCGGAGGCTGTTGGCGTCGGCGCAGTGGCTGAAGTCGCGGGTGTTGCAGGCGTTACAGGTTTGGCGCAGCCGCTTAACAACACACTGGCACAGATGCTACTGATGAATAAAGTCAGTGGCTGGCGGACTAAACAAACAACTCGGGGATTTTTAAGCACAGCGAATACCGTCCAAACAAGGCAGCGGGAAAACTTACCCGCTGCAAACATCCAGGGCGAGGGCAACGGGAACAAGCGTCGCACCCCACCATGCCGGGAGAACTGCGGCACCGGCTTACACCGGTGCCGTTTTTACACATCAATACTTGTATTGCACGCCAAGGTAATACTGGCGGCCTGTCTCATGGTAATAAGTCAGGCGGTCACCGGCGCTGTCGACCCACTGGTCATCGACTTCATTGGTCAGGTTCAGCGCTTCGAAGCTGATTTTCCACTGCTCAGTGAAGGCATAACTCATCGATGCATCAATATTCGTAGTGGCGTTGGTGCCTTCCATGTCGTTGTTGTCACGGCCGATGGCGGTGGTTAAGTACTTGTCTCGTTTGGCTAAACTCACGCGGGCATTGAGTTTTTCATGCTCGTAGTACAGCGTGGCGGCGACAGTGTTGCGCGACAAACCGGTCAAATCCCGGGTGGCCTGCACCACACCAGCGGTGTTGATGTAGTCCATTTGCGCCGACACATGGGTCAGGTTGCCGATAAAACCAAAACGATTCCAGAAATCCGGTAAGAAGGTAAATGGCAGCTGATAGCTGATTTCATAGCCTTTTAAGTCACCGCCAGGGCCGTTTAACGGCGTGGTGATCGACCAGTCGACGTTTTCGTTACAGCCGGTGGCCTCGCCATAACCAGGGCCTGCAGTACAGGCCGCTACTGCTGCTGAAATAGGCAGGCCGGTTTCAGTGAAGGCTTTGGTTTCGCGCAGCGTCTGCACATGGCTGTCGATGTCTTTCTGGAACAAGGCGATACCAAGCATCGACTCGTCGCTGAAGTACATTTCCAGACCTAAATCGTAAGTTTTGGCGCGGGTTGGTTCCAGGTATGGGTTACCACCGGCGACAGAACGCGCACT
>CBFGPY010000502.1:0-3091 GCA_965650755.1 uncultured Chromatiaceae bacterium
TCGCGCGGACCAATAAAGTCGTCAGAGCCGCCCTGATACATCAGTGGGTCAGTCCAGAAACTCGGTGGCATTTCCGAATTGCGCGCGCGGCGCACCAGTTCGACATGATTCACATAGGCACTACCGTCAGCCCATTGATAAGCCCGCGGTAATGGTGATTCGCAGGCGCTTTGGTCAAAGGCAAATTCGCCCTGCACAGAGCCGTGATTCAGCCCCTGATACACTTCCGTCAGGGCTGGCGCAGTAACGGACCAATGGTCTAACGCATATTGCATCGTCGTGGCAATGTGTGGCACTGCCACGGCCTTAGTTAAGTCGCGACTAACCACCACTAACTGGCCATCACGGCTGCTATTTTTCAGACTGGCTAATTTCATTTTTAATGTCCTGTCAAACTGTTACTGCTATTCAGCCGGTTTGGTTTTCCAGCTGTTGACGTATTCCGGATTCTCAGTGGCTAAAGCTGCCGGTGCCATTTCCAGTGCATCACGTGTATCTAACATCACCGCCACTTCGTCGGTGAATTTCTTGCGATACTCACGACCGGCCTGAAAAGCCTTTGGATGCGGGCCGTGGGTAAAACCAGCCGGGTGGAATGTCACCATACCGCGCTCGATATTGTCGCGGCTGAAGAAGTCACCGGCGTGATAAAACAGCACTTCATCATAGTCGTCATTGTTGTGGTAAAACGGTACTTTTAGCGCGCCCGGGTCACTTTCAATTGGTCGCGGCACAAAGGTACAGACCACAAAACGGCTGGCAACAAAAGTGGTATGCGCCGAAGGTGGCAAATGATAACGATGGCTCATCAAAGGCCGGATATCACGCCAGTTGATCCGCATCACCGCTAAATCACCGTGCCAGCCAATCGCGTCTAAAGGATTATATGGGAAGGTGATCACAGACACTTGCCCGTGCCGTTTGACCTGCACTTGCGTTGTGTTTTCGCTGTACTGGGCTCTAAAAGCGTCATCAATTTTTGGTGTATCCAGCATCGCCGGGTCGAAAATCGCATGGTTGCCGACCAGACCTTTTTCCGGCAGCTGATAGGAATCATTCGTCGCTTCGATCAGCAATACAAACAGCGGTGCACTGATTTCCAGCCGCCAGCTGGTCGAGCGTGGGATCACTACGTAATCACCGTCACGCAGGCTTAAATGGCCATAATCGCAAAAAAGTTCGGCACTGCCTTCGTGAATAAACAGCAGCTCATCGCCGTCAGCATTGCGCACCAGGAAATCCATCGACTGCTCTAAACGCCAGGTACGCATTTTACAATGCGCGTTATGCAACAGATTCGGCACAGCCCAGGGCGACTGGGCTTTATCAGCGCCAATTTCATTAAAGTTAAACAGCCGCGGCTTTAACGGCCCTTCCCAGTTACTCCAACCGGTCGGCGCGTGAGTGTGATGAAAATGACTGGCAGGCCCGAAAAAACCACTGCGGCCGGTCTCACGCTCATAAATAGCCTGTTCCGGAAAATCGGCATGGGCCTGGCGCGAGATATCGCCTTCTTTTAATGGAAACTGTGTCCACTTACGCATCAGCTAACACTCCACGGCGGATTTGGTCTTCTTCAATCGATTCAAACAGGGCTTTAAAATTGCCTTCGCCGAAACCTTCATTGCCTTTGCGTTGAATAATTTCAAAGAACACCGGGCCAATCACAGTTTTAGTGAAAATCTGCAGCAGAATGCCATCTTTTTCCGGCGCGCCGTCAATCAGAATGCGCAGTTCACGCAGCGCGTCCAAATCTTCGGTATGGCCCTGAACACGGCTGTTCACTTTGTTGTAGTAGGTATCCGGCGTTGGCATAAAATCCATGCCACGGCTACGCAGGGTGCGCACAGTTTCATAGATATTTTCTGTGGTCAAAGCGATGTGCTGGATGCCCTCGCCTTTGTATTCGCGGATAAATTCTTCGATTTGTGATTTGTCATCGGAAGATTCGTTGATTGGAATACGAATTTTGCCGCAAGGTGCTGTCATCGCGCGGGACACTAAACCGGTCAGTTTGCCTTCGATGTCAAAATAGCGGATCTCGCGGAAGTTACCGATCTTCTCATAGAAACCGGCCCAGACATTCATGTTGCCGCGTTTGACGTTGTGCGTCAGGTGGTCCAGCACTTCAAGGCCAACGCCATGCGCCGCCATCTGAGTCTGCCAGTTATCGTAGAATTTAAAGTCAATGTCGTAGACTGAGCTTTGACCGTAGCGGTCAACAAAATACAGCAGGCTGGAACCGATGCCGTACACGGCCGGGATATTTAATTCCATCGGGCCGATTTGGTTTTTATATTCTTTGGCGCCATTGGCCAGTGCGTGTTTCAGTGCAGCCGCCGCATCTTTGACGCGAAACGCCATGGCACAAACGCTTGGGCCATGCACGCGGGCAAATTCTTCTGCCTGTGAATTCGGTTCGCCATTGACGATGAAATTAATATCGCCTTGTTTGTATAACCAGGCTTGTTTTGAACGGTGTTGTGCGACTTCAGAAAAACCCAATGACTGGAACAGCTCTTTTAACTGACGAATGCCATTGGCGTCAGCGGCAGTGTATTCAACAAACTCAAAACCATCGGTACCCAGCGGGTTGATTGGATCAAACATTACAAACTCCGGCAACAAAAATACAAGGGGAATGCCGTTATCTTGCCGCCTGGCACAGAAAAAGAAAGTCTGACTGCTTACATACTGCTAACAGCCTGAAAGCCCTGTTTTGTATCGTTTCGCGTACGAAATACTGATTTTTGTATTAAACAGACAAAAAAGGCCGTTTTCGACGGAAAACGGCCTGTTATAAGTAACGGCAAGCGCACAAAGCGTATTTAAATTTTTACACTCTTTCGATTGATGCCATATTCGCGCAGTTTGTTGGCGACAGCGGTGTGACTTAAACCGAGTTTTTTCGCTAGTTGACGCGAACTTGGGTAAGCAGGGAAGAGTTTTCGCAATAAACCAGCTTCAAAGCGTTTAACTGCTTCGTCTAATGTGCCATCGAAGTCTTTTTCTAAATAGCCAAAATCATTGGTGTAACTCGGCAATTGCAACTGCTCTTACGGTTGCCCGTGTCAATTTAACGCTTTGCCCA
>CBFGPY010000503.1:0-3078 GCA_965650755.1 uncultured Chromatiaceae bacterium
TTCGGGAAATAGGTTTTGGTGCCGAGGATTTTCTGATCACGCACGTACAACACATGGACTGCGGCGACACCATGCAGATAACAAAACCCAAGAATATCCGTTTCTTCATGGTCACCGCTGACCGCTTGCTGTTCCTGCACCTTGCGCAGCGCAATGATCTGGTCACGCAATTGTGCCGCCAGCTCAAAATCCAGCCCGCTGCTGGCAACTTCCATTTGCTGCACCAGGTCGTCAATGACCTGCTGATTTTTGCCCTGCAAAAACAACCGGGTCAGCCGCACTTGAGCGGCATAGGCCTCATCAGATATTTTACCAACACAGGGGGCCGAACAGAGTTTTAACTGATATTGCAGACAAGGCCTGGTGCGGGCGCGATAAAAACCGTCTTCACACTGACGCACCGGGATGACTTTCTGTAATAACTTCAGGCTTTCCCACACTGCTCCGGCGCTGGGATAAGGCCCGAAGTACTGACCAGGCACTTTTTTCGGCCCACGATGCGCGGTGATACGCGGATGTTTATGATCGGTCAGCAGAATATAAGGAAAAGATTTGTCGTCACGCAGCAATACATTGTACTTGGGCATGTATTGCTTAATCAGATTGTTTTCCAGGATCAGCGCTTCAGTTTCGCTGTTGGTAACTGTGAACTCGACAAAAGCAATGTTCGCCACCAGCGCACGGGTTTTGATGCTGTCGACATTGCTGCGAAAATAACTGGCGAGGCGTTTTTTCAGATCTTTGGCTTTACCGACGTAGATGACTTGCGACTTGTCACCATACATACGGTAAACACCGGGCGAACCCGGCACGGTTTTTAAAAAAGCACTGCTGTCAAACGGCGGCATCAGCGTCTCACCAGATCAGGGAATTGGGGCTCAGGCAATATTGATCATGCCGTGACGGATAGCCAGATGGGTTAATTCTACATCCCCACTGATCGCCAATTTTTCAAACATGCGATAACGGTAGGAATTGACGGTTTTTGCGCTGACATTCAGTTTGTCAGCAATATCATTGACCTTTTCACCTTGCGTGATCATCAACATGATTTGCATTTCACGGTCAGACAATTCGTCAAACGGATTATTACTGTTGGACTGGATTTTACTGAAGGCCATTTTCTGCGCCACTTCGTCAGAAATATAACGATGGCCATCCGCGACGCGTTTGATAGCTGTCACCATTTCTGCAGGGGCCGCGTTTTTCGAGATAAAACCAGATGCGCCCATTTGCATCACTTTAGTTGGTACCGGTTCTTCGCAGGATACTGACAACGCCAGTACGCGGATGTCCGGGCAATAATGCAAAATACGTTTGGTGGCATTCATGCCACCGATGCCGGGCATGTTCATATCCATTAACACGACATCTGGCGGCAACTGCCCTGCAGCCTCATTGCGGCAATACTGCACTGCAGCTTCCCCGGAGTTGACATCAGCGACAACACGGATCCCGCGTTCTTCCTGTAAAATCCTGCTGATCCCGGTCCGGACCAATTCATGATCATCCACTATCAGAACGTTAATCAATTGCAGAGCCTCATTGTCAGACATGGTTGGAAATGACAGATTCTGCGTTAGCATAGCCGAGTGAATTTGATTTTGCTATGGCAAAAAATGCTGGTGAGACCTGATTCATTAATAGCAATGAAATCAGTATGATAAGCTAAATTTGCAAACTGCAGATGTAAAAAAACCACCATAAGGTGGTTGATTTAGTGGCGGAGAGAAAGAGATTCGAACTCTTGAAGGGCTACTAACCCTCGCCGGTTTTCAAGACCGGTGCATTAAACCACTCTGCCATCTCTCCGCGATAGGCGGCATAATAAGGAGCCACTGCGACCTTGTAAAGTTCTTTTTTAGCAAGTTCGGCGCGTTTGCTCAGCTTTTATCCAACCCGGCTGCTTTTTCCTGGCTGCGTACAGTCATCCGGCCTGACAGCGTGCTGCACCTTGCGTACAATAGTCAAAAATCAGCAGAAAGACCCTACGATGAATCAGAGTAAGAAAAAACGCATTTACGTCGCCTACACCGGCGGTACCATCGGTATGCAACACTCCGCCAATGGTTTTGTGCCGGTACCAGGATTTCTCAGCGACACAGTCCGCAAAATGCCGGAGTTTTACCGCCCGGAAATGCCCGAGTTTGATATCCACGAGTATCATCCGGTGATTGACTCGTCAGACATGACGCCGGCGCACTGGCTTAGCATCGCGCATGACATTCAGCAGCATTATGCCGATTATGACGGCTTTGTCGTGTTGCACGGTACAGACACTATGGCTTATACCGCCTCAGCCTTGTCTTTTATGCTGGAGGACTTGACCAAACCCGTCATCATCACCGGCTCGCAGATCCCATTGGCGCAACTGCGCTCTGACGGTCAGGTGAACCTGCTCAATTCGTTGTATCTGGCAGCGAATTATCCGATCGCAGAAGTTTGTCTGTACTTTAACAATCAGCTGTTTCGCGGCAACCGCGCCACCAAAGCGGACGCTGACGGCTTTAATGCCTTTGCCTCGCCAAACTTCCCAGCGTTGCTGCAGGCCGGCATCCATATTGAAGTTAAAGCCGGTGCGTTGTTTCAGGGTGAAGTCAAACAAAGCCTGCAGGTGGCTGAAATCACGCCGCAACCGATCAGCGTAGTGACGCTGTATCCGGGTATTAGTACCGATGTGATTGCTAATATGGCCGCAGCGCCGGTTCGGGCTTTGATTATCAAATCCTATGGTGTAGGCAACGCGCCACAGCAGCCGCAACTGCTTGAGGTTCTGCAACAAGCCGCTGAGCGCGGCACTGTCATTGTCAATTGTACCCAGTGCTTTAAAGGCAAAGTGAACATGGGCGGTTATGCCACCGGCAATGCGCTGCAGCGCAGCGGCGTCAGCAGTGGTTTTGATATGACGCTGGAAGCCGCGCTGACTAAATTGCACTATTTACTCAGTCAGCCTCTGTCGGCAGACGAAGTACGGCGTCAAATGCAGCTGAATTTACGCGGTGAGCTGACGGTATAATCTTGCTCCTCTGCATTAGAGTAAAAAAGCCACCGGGAGTGGTTTTTAACAACGCAAAGCGT
>CBFGPY010000504.1:0-3075 GCA_965650755.1 uncultured Chromatiaceae bacterium
GTTAACAATTAGATTTCTCTTAATTACGCAGCTGAGTATCTGAGTATTTTAATTAAAATCAATTGGTTAGCTATTTGTGATTGTAGAGGCAGCGCTGGCTTTGACAATGACCGGGAAATCAAACAGGATATCGACCCCTTCGCCTAAAGCGCTTTCCAGACTGATTTTGCCATTAAGTGCCTGAGTCACCAGGTTATAAACCAGATGCATACCCAGGCCACTGCCGCCTTCGCCACGTTTGGTTGTGACGAAGGGATCAAAAATACGTTTTTTGATATTTTCCGGCACGCCTGAGCCATTATCTTTGTAGTGAATTTGACAACGGTTTTGTTCAACTTTGACGCTGATGCTGATAGTGCCATGGTCGGTATGTTCAAAGGCGTGGATCAGGCTGTTCATAATGAGGTTAATCAGGATCTGATTGATTGGGCCTGGTTTACTGTCAATTTCGAGGTGAGGGTCGCAATCAATTAAAACCTGATGCTGAGTTTTCTTTAAATTTGGCCGCAGCGATAACAGTACTTCATTCATCAATTGCAGCATATTGAATTGACGACGGTTTTCATTGGATTGATCAACCGCAACCTGTTTAAAACTGCGAATAAGACTGGCTGCGCGTTCCAGATTCCGGTAGATAATGCCGAGATTTTCTTTGCTTTCACTTAAGAATTTCGCCAGCTGGCTTGATGTCAGTTTTTTCTCGTCAAAAGCTTTTTGGATGTCAGTGAGTTTATCCTGCATCAACGTCGAAGCCGTCACACCTAAACCAATAGGTGTATTAACTTCGTGCGCAACGCCGGCGACCATCTGGCCTAAACTTGCCATTTTTTCCGTCTCGACAATCTGGTTCTGGTATTGATGCAGAGTTTCCAGCGTATTCAACAAGTCCTGGTTTGAGCTTTTCAGCGCCACAGTGCGCTCGTTTATTTTGGCTTCAAGCCCTTGGTTTAATTGTCTGATTTCCTGTTCTGCCTGCTGCAGCTTATTAATTTGCTGCTCAATGCGTTCAAGCATGTTATTGACGGCGCGGCCGAGCATTTGCAGCTCTTCAATGTCGGTTAATGGCATCCGCACCGAATAGTTCTTTTCTTTGGTGACTTTTTGCACAGTTGTAAGCAATGTTTCAATCGGCGCGGTAAAACGGCGCTGCAGCAGACGGCTGATAAAATACGCGCATAACAAAGCAATGACGGCGATCAGCAAATCAAACAGGATGCGGCTTTGTACATACTTGCTAAGCTCTTCCATGCTGGCGCGTATATAGATGTAACCTAATTTTTTTCCTTCGAATTCAACGACCTTGCTGATCTCTACTATATCGCCATCAAACTTTGGCTCTTGCAACTGGCTGACTTTAGTAAATTGAGTGGGGTGTGGGCCGACGTCACGTCTGTTATAACTGGAAAAAAAACTAAGCTCGCCGGTTTCAGCTGTTAATTTGTAGATGTGAATGTTGTGCAAAATATCAACAACTGCGAAGGACTTTAACCGGTTCTCTTCGATTTCCGGGTCATCATATAAGATGCCGGCGACAGAGTTAAAAGCGATGATATTGG
This sequence comes from uncultured Chromatiaceae bacterium, assembly GCA_965650755.1. Lineage (GTDB taxonomy): Bacteria > Pseudomonadota > Gammaproteobacteria > Enterobacterales > Alteromonadaceae > Pararheinheimera. Next base: position 1,557 of record CBFGPY010000504.1, read on the forward strand.
CGTAGGCATGTAACTGGTCAATCAGTTTTTTCTTCTGGAAACTAATGTCCTGCAGCGTCGAAATAGTCAGTGATGCCAGTAAGGTAACGCTGCAGATCAGCATTACTACCCAGCTTAACGCGGCTTTGATTGATGTCGTGCGTAATAAGGAATTCATGTATCCGTTCACAGCCCCTTACAACATTTCTATCAGGTCCGGCTCCAACATCTGATTGATTTGGCGGAGACTTTCACTTCCTGACAAGCGTTGTCTGATGTTATGCACATTCAGTTAATTAAGCAAACGGCCTGACAAAAAACTTTGGCTCAGTTATAGTGTTTCGCGACATGCATTTGCTGACAGGAGCCATTGATGGATCTGTGGGAAAGCTATAAAACCAGCGTGTTTTTGTGTCATCAGCCACTGGGTGACCAAATTAATTTCGCCATTATCAGTGCACAAAATCCCTTTGGTGATGTGAAGCACCATCAGTTAAACCTGACTTTAGATTGTCAGTTCGAAACCCGCCTGAATGCCGCCCATCTGCCACATCGCCGTGTGATTGGCGCTTCACCGGATTTATCTTTTCAGGAACAAAGCTGGGCCGTATTGTGTGACAAAGCGACCGCAGTTGATTTAGCGCGTAAGTTTGGTCAGAACGCCATTTATTGGGTTGAAGGCGGTGAGCTGTATCTGGTGCCGGCGCTTTATCATAATCGTGAAGAGTATCTTGGCAGCTATCGCAGCCGGCAGATTTATCTGGCGGACTGAAAAGCAGCAGTGTAAAAAAAGGCGCCAATGGCGCTTTTTTGTTTTCGCAGTTAATCAGCCGCTGAATTTACTGAAGTACACGACAAAACCCTGCTGACGAGCCAGCTCTTTCACGTTACCAAAAGCCGCCTGCAGCCACTGCGCATAAGGTAAATGCGCATTAGCAACTAAAGTCAGAGTGCCGCCGGTTTGCAGATGTTGTTTGCACTGGCTGATAAAACGCTCAGCCACGGACAGATCAGTTTTGAGGCCAGTGTGAAACGGCGGGTTACTGACAATGTGCTGAAACTTCGGCAGGTCAGTACTCAAACCATCCTGACAACGCACCTGAGCCTGTAACTTGTTCAGCGCCAAAGTTGCAGTCGCTGAGGCTGTTGCCAGCGCACAGATGTCGGTCGCATAGAGTTCAATGGCAGGATGCTGCAATTTCAGCAGTGCGCCAATGATGCCGGCGCCGCAGGCGAAATCCAGTACTTTACCGCTTTGCACATGGCCAAGCTGTTGCAGAAACAAGGCTGTGCCTGCATCGAGCTTACCGTGGTTAAACACACCAGGCAGCGAGCAGAATTCCAGGTCTTTGCTGACACCTGCGACTTTGGAGCTTAACTTAAACCGGCCAAAATCCTGTTTTGGCAGTGGTTTTGCAAAAAGACCAGTTAAGGCAAACCACAAACAATGCTTGGCGTTATCCAGTTTATGCGCATGTAAGCCAAATTTCGCCGCATGTGCGACCAGGCTTTTGATGCCACCTTTGTTATCGCCAACCAG
>CBFGPY010000505.1:0-3052 GCA_965650755.1 uncultured Chromatiaceae bacterium
TGGCCATAAACTGGCGGTAAGCATGCTGCTGTTCGGGGGTGTCGAGCTGAACCCAAAACTGCAGCTGGTGAATGGCTTTGGTCCGGCCATCAGTTGGCAGCTTACGATAATCGGCGTCTTCAAAACTGGATGATTGCGAATTCGACAGATAGTTGCGGTCATAACCGGTTTCCAGCGGCAGATAGATATCCTCCACTTCCGATAAGTGATTGTTATTATTGGCGTCAAACAAACGCGGTAACATAGTCCAGTCCGCCAGCACCGCCGAGACTGTATATTCAAAGTCGTCCAGCGTCAGGCGGCGGCCGACCACATCAGTTTCACCAAACAATTTCTCAGCGGTCTGCCGGCTTAAAATCACCTCAGCACGGGTGCTGGCATCCGGCCAGACTGAACCGTGCAAAAACGGTACTTCAAACATGCGGAAAAAGTCCGGCTGGGTCAGGCGGATTTTCACCGGCAACGGCGGCTGTTGCGGCGTCAGACGTAAATAACCATCAGCGCTGTACATCGCTGCTTTGGCCGACGGAATGTCAGTCGCGCTCAGCTTTTGCACATTGCTGTAACTGAGCACATTCGGTGGTTCGCAGTTTTGGCACTCATAAGGCACCAGATTCATAAAAGGAAAAAACAATTTGTCGCTTTTATGCGGTAACGGGTCGGCGTTTAAACGGTAATAAAAAGTCGCATTGGCAAAAAACACACCAAGCCCCAGGCTTAAAATCAGGATGGTCAGACTGTACGGCAAAGGCGCGCGGCGAATGCTTTTCAGGCTGACTTTGAGATAATACAGAAACTGTTCCATTGCCTGCTCCTTATGCCACGGCCACGGGGCTGCTGTGCGCCAGCGGGTCATACATCGCCGCATCGCTGAGCTGACCGTCGATGATCTGCACCTGCCGGCCGGCGCGACGTGCCTGTTCCGGGTCGTGTGTCACCATCAAAATGGTGCAGCCGTTTTGGTTAATTTGTTCCAGCAGTTCCATCACCTGGCGCGCCATCAATGAGTCGAGGTTACCGGTCGGTTCGTCCGCCAGCAGAATACGCGGCTGACCGGCAATAGCGCGGGCAATAGCCACCCGTTGCTGCTGACCACCGGACAACTGACTCGGATGATAATCACGCCGCGCGGCAAGGCCGACCTGCTCCAGCGCATGTTCAACCCGACGTTTGCGCTCGGCGGCGTTAAAACCGCGATAACGCAGCGGCAGTTCGATATTGTCGAACAGGCTGTAATCTTTAATCAGGTTAAAGCCCTGAAAGATAAAGCCGATTTTTTCATTACGCAGCGCCGACAGCGCTTTGTCTGACAAGCCTTTGACCGATTGACCATCCAGCAGGTAATCACCGCCATCAAAGTGTTCCAGCGTGCCCAGCACATTTAACAACGTCGATTTACCAGAACCGGACGGACCGGTCAGAGCGACAAATTCGCCTTCGCTGACATGCAGCTGAATGTTTTTCAGCGCGTGTGTTTCAATTAATTCGGTGCGGAAAATTTTGCTCAGGTTATTAATTTTAATCATGTTATTCGTCCTTTTTGCTGTTCTGTTTGATTCTGCTCAGTTCAGCCGCACCCGGGCGGCATCTTTAAATTCCGTCAGACTGGAGACCACCAACTCGTCGCCTTCTTTGGCGCCGTTGATGATTTCGACCCATTGCACCGATAAAGCGCCCAATTCCAGCGGTGTGCGCACCGCCACATCCTGCTCTAAGCGGTAACCGATGCGGCCACCGCCACTGGCGACAAATTCACCGCGAGCGATACGCAGTACGTTTTTGCGCTCGTCAAACACAATACGGCCAGTCACCCGCTGGTTTTGCCGCAGCGCTTTGGCGTCCTGATCAGCAAAACGCACCCGGGCAGTGACAGTGCTGTCTTTGACTTCAGCTGCCACGTGCGATAATTGGCCGTTCAGTTTCTGGCCGTTCAGCGTCACTTCGACACTCAGGCCCGGCGACAAATCGGCCGCGTAGTTTTCCGGCACGCTGAGCTCGGCTTCGTATTGGCTTAAGTCGATGACAGTCAGCAGGCCCTGACCGGTTAAGACCTGCGTTTGCTGAGTCGCCAACCAGTTACCGACCTGACCAGTCACAGGCGCTTTGATTTGCAAGGCGGCTAATTTGCGCTCCAGCTCCGCCACCACTAACGCCTGGCGCGCCAGACTCTGCTCGCCGGATTTTTGCTCAAAATTCAGTTTGTCAGCGGCGAGTGCCACCTTGGCGCGGGCGTGTTTGTATTCCAGTTCGGTCTGCGCCAGCTTGTCGCGGGCGATATCCAAATCTATTTGCCGCATCACGCCGAGCTGCATCGACTGCTCAGCACGCGCCAGCTCCCGTTTAGCCGCCTGCAGATTGACCGCGGCACTGCTTTCGATTTGTTGCATATCCAGCTGCTGCTCACGGGCCAGCAATTTGGCGCGTTCATGCTCAGACTGCATCGACAACAACAAGGCTTGCTGTTGTTTTACTTCGTTTTCTAAACTCGGGCTTTCCACCACCGCCAGCAAATCGCCAATGGTGACCGCTTCGCCCGGTTGTTTGACAAAACGCACCAGACCATCCTGCTGACTGACCAGCGTTGGCGCGTTGGCTGCGACGACTTTGCCTTGCACCGCCAGATCACGGACAAAATCGCCGCGACTGACCACAGCGGTTTGTACTTCACTGCGCGCCAGTACCATGGCCGCATTGGCACCGGTCGAAAACAACAGCTGATAACTGCCCCACAACATCAAACTGATGCCGGCGAATGCCGCTGCCAGCTTCAGCACCGGTGTTTGTGGCGCTTTTTCTATCCGCACGTCCTGTTGCTCTGTACCTTTGATCATCTTTTCTCTTATCCTCTGTCCGTTGCAGGCCGCGAACAGTTAGCGGCGTCGGGTTACCCATTGACATTGCAGTTGATATGCCAACTTTGTTTTTGTTATTTTTCAATAGCGGCCTGTATCTTGTTATTCCCCTGTTTAAAAAAATCAATCTTAGCAAGAAGTTGGGAAAACAGGCCCGCTTTTTTCATCATCAGTGCGCCGACATAGGCTTCTTTCTCTTT
>CBFGPY010000506.1:0-3037 GCA_965650755.1 uncultured Chromatiaceae bacterium
CAAAGCTGATAAAAAGCACAAAAGGCATGGCCGCCAACAACATAAAAAAGCTGCTGAGCCAATAAATCTGCGGCATCTCTTTGTACACACCAAAAGACGCATCGTAGTTGGCAAAACCGCCGGTCGCGACGGTCGCCATCATATGAGTGATGGCATCAAAACCATTCATGCCGGCCAGATAATAGCTGATGGCCGTCACCAGACTCAGCACCAGATACACGCCACCGATAGCGGCCGACATCGAAGAACTGCGCGGCAGGATTTTTTCGGACGTGTCCGAACTTTCGGTTTTAAATAGTTTCATGCCACCGATTTTCAGCGCCGGTAAAATGGCCAGCGCCATCACGATAATACCAATGCCACCAATCCAGTTCAGGATAGCGCGCCAGTACAAAATACCTTTGGGCATGTTATCGAGGCCAGAATACACAGTAGCCCCGGTCGTGGTAATGCCGGACACAGTTTCAAACCAGGCATTAGTAAAGCTGGAGCCGGGGATAATCAGCCAAAAAGGCAGCGCTGAAAACACACAAATGATGAGCCAACTTAACGTGGTCAGCAAAAACAACTGGCGTTGTTTCATCGCGACCGCATCCCGCCCCATCAGGGTCAGGCTATAGCCGACGATGACGCAACTGGCTGCGGTGCCTAAAAAGGTCCAGAAACTGCTTTCTTTGAAATACACTGACACTGCAGCGCCAGATAAATGCACCAGCGACAACAGCAACAACAAATATCCCAGGACTTTATAAATCAACAGACGACCACTGGCTCGCGGGCTCTGTACAGCTAAACCGGACATCGGTTCACACCTCTTCAGACTCAGGTCTTTATTGTAAAAGCTCAGCTAACGCCACTTTATAAAGAATGTATAAGGATTAGCGTTGTGGCTCCGCTGCCGGCACAGTGTCACGGCTGAGCAGCTGACGCAGTGCCGGATCCAGCGTGGGGCCGCCGGCCAGATAATCGGTCAGGATGGCCACTTGTGGCCCTGTGACATAATCTTTCGGCGGAACTTTCAGGATAGCCATCCGGCGACGAAAGTCTTCGGCGGCGACCGCAATAAACTGCACCCGTTTTGCCAGCAGCAGCCGCTCGACACTGGTTTGCTCTGATAAACGCACTTCCAGCACCTGCTCTTTGCTAAAACCACGGAACCTCAGCATTTCGCAATGCGCCGACTGCGCCGGGCAGGCAATTTTCAGTGTCGGTAGCTGCTTTAGTTGCTCAAAACTGGCGTGGCGCAGCGGTTGGTCTGCTAATGCATACAAGTGCAAATGACTGGTTTCATTTGGAAATAGCCAATGATAACGCGGCTCTCGGGATGGAGTTCGGGCGATTTTATACACCAGTGCATCGGAGCGGCGCGCCACCTCCGCTAATGCTTTCGGCCAGGACACATAATGCAGATCATATTGCAGTGCCGGAAACAGCGCCAGCTGCCGGCGTAACCTTTGTGTGGCGGCACTTTCAGTGCCATCAGGTGCCGGCATTTCCTCAGTGATCAGATAAATCTGTGCGCGTGGTAACGCCGCAGCTTGAGTTTCTGCCGCCTGCAGCGGGCATAACCAGCCACAGCAACCAAACCAGCTGAGCCAGACCACGCAAAATCCTTTCATCGGAAAGCTCCGGCAATAAACCACCAGCTTAATTCAGCACATCCAGGCCATACCCGCCAGTGCAAATAGTGTTTTTGCCGTAACTTGAGTTTTACTCAACTAAAGATTCGAAAAATTTCATTTAAATATAGATGGCCAGCCATCCAAACATCTGTATACTTAGCCATATCAGCATCTATTAGAGATTTCGATAATGCCGCTCAGTCTGCAGCAAAAAATTCAGGACCCGACGCAAGGTGTATACCTGATTGGCACTACGCCACCAAAAGCCGGCACTGCTGCGGATAAAACTGAACGCATCGCCGGTAAACTGCTGAAACGCCTAAATGAAATCGAATTCGACGGTTTAGTGGTGTATGACATTCAGGATGAAAGCAGCCGCGTCAGCAGTGAACGGCCGTTCCCGTTTCATGCCACGCTGGACCCTCGCGACTACAGCCTGCTGCTGCGCAAGCTGGCCCGTCGCGACGTCATCACCTATAAGTCGGTCGCGCAGCGCGATGCGGCGGAGTTTCGCGACTGGCTCGGCGAAACCGCGCGGGATTATCAATTGCAGAATTTAGTGTTGGTGGGCAGCCCGTCTTCCAACGGCACTATTAAACTGAGCCTGGCCGACGCCTACCGTGAACTGGCAGAACACCCGGCTGATGTATATCTGGGCGGCGTCGCCATCGCCGAACGCCACGCCAGCAAAGGCAATGAACACCAACGGCTGATTGAAAAGTCAGCCCAGGGTTGCCAGTTTTTTATTACCCAGGCGGTGTATAACGCTCAGGCCACCATCGATTTATTAACAAGCTACGCCCGCAGCTGCCGCCAGCAAGGCCTGACACCGAACCGCATTATTCTGACCTTCACGCCCTGCGGCGGCGAACAGACCTTAGATTTTATGCACTGGCTCGGCATTTCAGTGCCGCTCGCAGCCCGTTACCGTATTCTGGACGCGGAAAACCCGCTGAATGAATCGATCCGCTTATGCCGCGACAACCTGCAACAAATCCTGCAGCACTGCGCCAGCTTAGATATTCCGCTTGGCCTGAATGTCGAAAGTCTGACCAACAGACGCGAAGAGATCGACGCCTCAGTGCTGCTGTTCCGCCTGCTGAAAGCCACGATGGAGTTGCATCTGGCAGAGAAGCAAGTCGCCTGATGCTGGTTTTTGCCCTGCGGGCGGCTATTGGTTTATTTTTCGTTTTTTCCTGCGCGGGAAGACCGTCTAGCAAAGATTTCACCTGTCGGTGAGTCACTTTCTTTTATGAATGGCTTCGCCATTCCCCCTTCGGGCCAGCTAAAGCTGTTCAATCGGACGCTGTCCGATTGTGTTTCAGCAAAAGAAAGTAACCAAAGAAAAACCGACCCCGGTTGCGCTCGAAAGCTCGATGAAAATCAACAGTTTGAGGCGCCGGCGTAACTCGCAG
>CBFGPY010000507.1:0-3036 GCA_965650755.1 uncultured Chromatiaceae bacterium
TACCCAAGGTTTTATCGGTGCCGACAGTGCCAATCAGACTACTACACTGGGCCGCGGTGGTTCAGACTATAGCGCTGCGATTCTGGGCGAAGCTATTGGCGCTAAAGTGGTGCAAATCTGGACTGACGTGGTGGGTATCTTCACCACTGATCCACGCCTGACGCCGGACGCGCGATGTATTCCGGAAATCAGCTTCGACGAAGCGGCGGAAATGGCGACTTTTGGCGCCAAAGTCCTGCACCCGGCCACGTTAATTCCGGCGATGCGCCAGAATATTCCGGTCTTTGTTGGTTCCAGCCGCGAGCCGGAAGCCGGTGGCACCTGGATCTCCAAACAAGTGGATGCGCGGCCGTCTTACCGCGCTATTGCGCTTAGGAAAAACCAGACACTTATTACGGTAAAAAGCCCGGCAATGCTGCATGCTGCCGGCTTTTTAACCCGCGTTTTTGCCATTTTAAGCCAGCATCAGATTTCGGTAGATTTGGTGACGACATCGGAGATCAGCGTGGCGCTGACGTTAGATGACGCGCCGGGCAGCGCTTTTGGCACTGCGATTGAGCCAGCACTTGCCGCCTTACGGGAATTCTCCGAAGTAACCGTAGAGCAGGGCCTGAGCCTGGTCGCTGTCATCGGCAATCACCTGCACAGCACCCGGGGTATCACCGGTTCTTTATTCCAGGCACTGGAGCAAATCAATATGCGGTTGATTTGTCACGGCGCCAGCCGGCATAACCTCTGTTTCCTGGTGCAGGATGCTGAAGCGCCGGGCGTGGTGAAGGAATTACATCAGGCGTTATTTCAGGCCGCCTGAGTTGGTTGGTAGTAAAAAGCCAGCGTGAACGCTGGCTTTTTTGTCTGTCAGTTGCACAAGTCAGAGTGGCAAGTGTTGTCGCAAGAACGTTTCCATGGCAGCAAATGCTTCGGTGCGTTCTTGTTCAGTATCAAAAAAGTGGGTGCCGTCTTTTTGTTCGAGGTAACTGACATTGACGCCGCGACGTTTTAATGCCTGATAAAGTTCTTCTGATTGTGTATACGAAACGCGGGTGTCTTTGACGCCATGAATAAGCAGCAGCGGCTTTTTAATCGCGTCCAGATGTGAAATAGCTGACACGGCATCCAGCGCTGCACTGTTTTTCTCATAATCTCCAATCAGCGTGCGCTGCACGGCTTTCATCGCCTCATTATGAGCGCCGTCTGTGCGCAGCATCGCCGCCAGATCTGAGATGCCGGAGATCGCAATAAAACAGTTGAATTTAGCGCTGTCACGATAACTGCCAACCATCGCGGCATAACCGCCATAACTGGCACCGACCAGACAGCTGCGGCTGCTGTCGACAACCGGATTGGCCGCGACAGCCTGTAAGGCGTCCATCAGGTCGTCTTGCATTTGTTTACCCCATTGCTGATAGCCGGCAGCTTCAAATTTATTGCCAAAACCGGATGACCCGCGGAAATTCACCTGCAGCACGGCATAACCCATCGAAGTAAAAAATTGCACAAAAGGGTCAAAGCCTTTGTTATCACGAGCCTGTGGACCGCCATGTGGGAACAGAATAATCGGTGCTGGTTTCTCTTTATTCAGCGGCGTTGTTAGGTAACCACTCAGAGTTAAACCATCACGGCTGTTGAAACTGAAATTATTCACTGGCGGCAATGGTATCTTTTCCAGGTGTGGATACTGACTAAACCAGAATGCTGCTTTTTTGGTGTTGAAATCGAGCGTGAAATATCGGCCTGGCTGATTGTCCTTCACCGTGTAGATAATCACCCGTTGGCCATCGTCACTGTAACTGGTGATATAAGAATGGCGGTCTGGAAACAGCTTCTTCACCTGTTCATTGTATTGCTGTTGTTTCGTGTCGATAAAACGCTGTTCAAAGAAGTCTTTGGTGTAGCCATAACCGATGAGCTTCCCGGCTTTTTTATAGGTGGCGTCGATGTCGTGACCAGGTACCTGATACAAGGGTTTGCCGATTTCAGCTGTCTTTAAGTTTACCTCGGCCAGATAATTAAAATCACTTTGATAATCGGTATTTACCAGTACGGATTGACCATCCTCAGAGACACCTACCGGGGTAAAATCGATATCACCAGCCAAATCAATGGTTCGCAGCGATTGCCACGCCGCGTCCGGGGCGCTTTTATACTCAACACTCAGTTTCGTTTGTTTCAGTACAGTGGAGAAAACCACATGGCCGGCACGATCAGTGGCGAAACCAGCGCGGTCATCTGCGCCGCTTTCAACTTTGCTGAATTTACTGTTGTAAACGTTAACTTTAAATACGCCAAATCCGCGGTCGCGCTCATCATAAGCAGTGACCAGCACATGGTCGTTATCATCGGCCAGGTCATTTAACAAATGCGTGCTTTGCAAACTTGCCATGGCACTGTGTTCTGCTTTTTTATAAATTGACTGGTTCTTGATTTCGAGCAGTTCGGTGCCATCAGCATTAACCGCGTACATGGTATGAAAACGATAGAAGCGGCCTTGCAGATATTCAGCACGGCTGGCGTTGATGAGCAGTCGCTTTGGGTTGACCCAACCTACAGACTCTATCCGGTCGGAGGCGAACTTCAGACTAACCACCGGCGTCGTTTCGTGTTGTCCAAAGGGTGAGGTCATCACCACTTGTTTGCCATCAACCTGAAAAATTCCGGCAACAAACTGTCCATCCGGTGAAATGGATGCCTGTGTTACCAACGGCATTTTGCCGAACAGTTTTGCGTTAATTGTTTCTGCCGCGCATACACTGATGCTAAAGCAGACGGAAATGAGCCAAAACCACCTTGTTTTCATGGGCATAGTCCTTTTTCATTGAATGGCGGATCCGCCAGACATTGATAATCCTATGCCAGTAAAAAAAAAGTAAATAAAATGATAGATACGTGATAAATGTTTTGGCAGATTGACTTGGTAAGAATAGAGCAGCCTTAACGGTTCAGGCTGCTCGGTGTGAGCTTAGATAAATAACTGTTTGATTTCGTTGAATGACGCTACAAATTCCGGTGCACGGTAAAACTCGTTTGATGGGATCA
>CBFGPY010000508.1:0-3026 GCA_965650755.1 uncultured Chromatiaceae bacterium
GGGTTGGATTTAACTGCGCAACATGCTGACCGGCCAGTATTAATTCGCCACTATCCGCCTGATCCAGCGTACCCAGAATATGCAACAAAGTACTTTTGCCTGAGCCTGAACTACCGACAATAGCCACCATCTGGCCAGCCGGCACCTGCAAATTGATCTGATGCAGTACCGGCGTGACGTGGGCGCCATCGCGGTAGCTTTTACAAATATTTTTACAGCTTAACATCATGATTTTTTTGCCTGTCTGTTATTCATCGTGCAGCATTATTTGATCACGCGGTACTTATTCATTGCACAATTGCTATTCGTCACGCAGCACTGTAGCCGGTTCCACCTGAACGGCACGCCAGGCCGGGTAAATCACTGCCAGCGCCGTGAGCAATACCGCTGACAGCATTATCAGCAGCACGTCGGTCCATTGCAAAATGACCGGCAATGCCATGCCCTGTACCAGCTGCAGGCCCAGAAGCGCCAGCAAGTCGTTTAAACTCAGCGTCAAGACGACGCCAGCCACAGCACCAGTCAGCGCTCCGGTCACGCCATGGCTCATCCCCTGGGCGGCAAACACATAAAACAGCTGCTGATTGGTCATGCCCTGGGTTTTTAAAATCGCCACTTCACGTTGTTTTTCCGTCACCATCATCACCAGTGCAGAGACGATATTAAAAGCGGCGACCGCCACAATCAGTAATAACATCAACCACATCATGGCTTTTTCCATTGCCACTGCCGAAAACAGTTTGCCATGGCTCTGTCGCCAGTCAGTGACCTCACTGACACCTGCCAGCTGACTGATGTCCTGTTGCAGCTGCGGCGCCAAAAACGCATCGTTGAGCCCAACACGCCAGGCGGTTTCTTTGTTGCCAGTCAGTTTTTGTAAGTCCTGCAAACGCAGCAAAACGACGACTTTATCGACTTCAGAGCCGGTATCAAAAATCCCGGCTACGGTAAAGTTGCGCTGGCGCGGCATCCAGCCAAGCGGCGTGTAGCTGCCGCCGGTTGGCAACATCAAGCGGATTTGCTGGCCCAGCTGCACCCGTAATTTGTCAGCGAGCGCGCTGCCAAGCACCACCTGATAACGGCTGGCGGCGAAATCCTGCCAATCGCCCTGCTGCAGGGATTGCTGCAAAAATGTCGGTAAGGCGTTGACGTCAACGCCCTGTAACATGGCGCCGGTTAAGTCTTTACTGGATTGGATCAGCGCTTCGCTTTGTAAAAACGGGCTGATTTGCGCAATAACCGGAAACTGCTGTGGCAACCGGGCCGGCAATGTTGTGTCGCTGCTATGGACAATCAAATGTGGGATCACGCCCAGAATGCGTTTTTTCAGCTCACCTTCAAAGCCATTCATCACCGAGCTGACCACGGTCAATGCCAGCACACCCAGAAAGATCCCGGCCACTGAAAACAAGGTGATAAACGACAGGAAGGCATTACCTTTACGGCTCTGGCTGTAACGTAACCCTATGAATAATGAAACCGGAACTTGCATCCTTTTCTCAGGACTTCAGCCATGCAAAGTGATAAAGTAGCGGAATCATAGAGATAAACGGGGGCGCTTACAAGCGCGGTGCAGCATGGACCAAACTCAACTGAACCTGTTGAAAGACCAATACAACGATTATTTCATTATTGAACACGACATCCGCATTAACGTTAAACCCTTTGCTGGCGAAGAACCCGACGAACATAGCTTTGAACGCTTGATCCCGGAACCTTTCCTGATGGCTGGCGAGCAGGTAATGCTGGAACAATCTGCATTAAAATCATTAAACCGGCTGGGTGACCTGGCCGAGGAGCTGGCGCTGTACCTGCGTATTCAGGCCCGGAAAATCGACAGTATGATGCGTTACATACTGCTGATGCAGGATGACCCGCAGTACCGTTGTTTCAGCCACAGTTATGGTGGTTCAGCTTTGTGTTTTGATCAACAGGCGCCATACGCCGAAGGCCAGTTACTGGAAGTGAAAATGTTCCTGGAGCATAACGACGGCGCTGTTTTTGCACTGGTTCGGGTAATTGGTGTTGAACCTGTCGGCGACAAGTTCCGTATCCGCACCACTTACAGCCATATCCGCGAGCAGGACCGCGAGCTGATTGTGCGCGCCAGTCTGCATCAGCAGTCGCGCCAACTCAAACGCAAAGCGGAATTGCGCCAGCAGCAAGGTCAGGCCTGACAACAACCTGCTGCAAAAATAGTATCTGCGGCGCGTTTTAATTGTGCGCGCCGGCTTTCCGCCAGCCCGCTGGCACCAGTTTAGATGTTTGACACGGAAACCTGCACTGATGGCTTTGTTGACGCTGCCACAAATTAAACAACCGACCGATTTATTACACTGGGGTAATCTGACCGGTGCCGCCTTGCCACTGGCGATCAGCGAACTGGTGCAACAGCAGCCCGCGCTGTACCTGCTGATAGTCCCGGATACACCAACGGCACTGCGGCTGGAACAGGAGCTTGCGGTGTTTTTAGCCGCCTCTGATTCAGCCCAGGCGGTCCAGGTTTACAGCTTCCCGGACTGGGAAACCCTGCCCTACGACCAGTTCTCGCCGCACCAGGATATTATCTCGCAGCGTCTGCGCACGCTGTATCAGTTACCGGCAGTGACGCATGGTTTAGTGTTAGTGCCGGTCAGCACCTTAATGCTGCGTTTAACCGCACCTGAACATTTACAGCAGCAGAGCTTGTTGCTAAAAAAAGGCCAGCGGCTGGACTTAAGCAGCCTGCGTACACAATTGGTTCAGGCCGGCTACCGCGCGGTCGAGCAAGTGATGCAACACGGCGAATTTTCGGTGCGCGGCTCTTTGCTCGATTTATATCCGATGGGCAGCGCCCTGCCTTACCGGATTGATTTCTTTGATGATGAAATCGACGGCCTGCGCACTTTTGACCCGGACAATCAGCGCACTGTTTCTCAGGTCAACCAGATTGAGCTGTTACCGGCGCACGAGTTCCCGCTGGATAAAAGTGCGATTGAACGGTTTCGCAGCCGTTACCGTGAACGCTTCCAGCAACGCAATGAAAA
>CBFGPY010000509.1:0-3024 GCA_965650755.1 uncultured Chromatiaceae bacterium
ACAGTGTTAGCGCGCATTCCACAAGAAGGTTCGAAAACACGCGACATTACCGGTGGTCTGCCACGCGTTGCTGACTTGTTCGAAGCCCGTAAGCCAAAAGATCCAGCCATTCTGGCCGAGATTTCAGGTGTCATCAGCTTCGGTAAAGAAACCAAAGGCAAACGTCGTCTGATTATCACGCCAGAGCAAGGTGATTCTCATGAAGAGATGATCCCGAAATGGCGTCAGGTGAACGTGTTCGAAGGCGAGCGCATCGAGAAGGGTGAAGTGATTTCGGAAGGCCCAGAGTCTCCGCATGACATCCTGCGCCTGCGTGGTATCCACCATGTTGCAAGCTACATTGTTAACGAAGTACAGGACGTTTACCGTCTGCAAGGCGTTAAGATCAACGACAAGCACATCGAAACGATTATTCGTCAGATGCTGCGTAAGTGTGTGATCCTGCACCCGGGCGACAGTGAATTCCTCGAAGGCGAACAGGTTGAAGTTTCACGTGTGAACATTGCCAACGTCGAACTGGAAGCTGCAGGTAAGATCCCTGCGAAGTACGAGCGCAGCCTGCTGGGTATTACCAAAGCATCGCTGTCAACGGACTCTTTCATTTCTGCGGCATCGTTCCAGGAAACAACACGGGTTCTGACCGAAGCAGCTGTAGGCGGCAAGACCGACGAACTGCGTGGTCTGAAAGAAAACGTCATTGTAGGTCGTCTGATCCCGGCTGGTACCGGTTTCGCTTACCACCAGAACCGTACACGTCAACGTGCACGTGTGGCTAACGGTGAAGTAGCTGAACCAGCAATGAGCGCCGAAGTTGCCGAACAGGCACTGACAGACGCGCTGAATATGGATTTGTCAGGCAACGACGAATAAGTTAGTCAAACCGAAAAAAAGCCCGCCGCATCGCAGATGTGGCGGGCTTTTTCTTTCTTGACAGGTCAAAGGTTGACCAGTAGAATTCCGCGGCCCCCGATTTCGGGTGCGGAATTACACGTTTATTGGGTATTTTTAAAAACCAGGAGTATTTAATGGCAACAATCAACCAGCTAGTGCGTAAGCCGCGCAGCCAGGTGGTCTCTAAGAGCACCGTTCCGGCTCTCGAGGCTTGCCCACAGAAGCGTGGTGTTTGTACCCGCGTATACACCACTACCCCTAAGAAGCCAAACTCAGCACTGCGTAAAGTATGCCGTGTCCGTTTAACCAACGGTTTTGAAGTTTCTTCTTATATCGGTGGTGAAGGCCACAACTTACAGGAACACAGCGTTGTCCTGATCCGTGGCGGCCGGGTAAAAGACCTTCCAGGTGTGCGTTACCACACCGTACGCGGCACATTAGACTGTGCTGGCGTTAAAGATCGTAAGCAAGGCCGTTCTAAATACGGCGCTAAACGGCCGAAGAACAAATAACTTAACTCCGTTAAGTAAGGCCAAACTAAGCAACTTTTTTCATTAAAAGTTTTGGAATCACCTGAAGCAATCGGAGTTTCGAATGCCAAGAAGACGCGTCATAGGTCAACGTAAAATCCTTCCAGATCCTAAATTCGGAAGTGAACTGCTGGCCAAGTTCGTAAACGTCGTAATGATCGACGGTAAAAAATCAATCGCTGAATCAATCGTATACGGCGCATTGGAAATTGCAGCTACCAAATCTAAGAAAGCTGAACTGGATATCTTTGAAGTTGCGCTGGATAACATCCGCCCAACAGTTGAAGTTAAATCACGCCGCGTGGGTGGTTCAACTTATCAGGTTCCATGTGAAGTTCGTCAGGTTCGCCGCAACGCCCTTGCAATGCGTTGGTTGACTGAAGCAGCCCGTAAACGTGGTGAGAAATCAATGGCTCAGCGTTTAGCTGGTGAAATGCTGGATGCTATTGAGAATAAAGGTTCTGCTGTTAAGAAGCGTGAAGACGTGCACCGTATGGCTGAAGCGAACAAAGCTTTCGCCCACTTCCGCTGGTAATTTAGACCGTATAAAGAGGACTGGATTGTGGCACGTACAACTCCTATTGAACGTTACCGGAATATCGGTATTTGTGCTCACGTCGACGCGGGTAAAACCACGACGTCAGAGCGCATTCTGTTTTATACAGGGCGTTCTCACAAAATCGGTGAAGTACATGACGGCGCTGCAACCATGGACTGGATGGAACAGGAGCAGGAGCGTGGTATCACTATCACGTCTGCTGCTACCACTGCATTCTGGTCCGGGATGCAACAGCAGTTTGAACAACATCGAATCAACCTGATTGATACACCAGGCCACGTTGACTTCACTATTGAAGTTGAGCGTTCATTGCGTGTACTTGATGGTGCTGTTGTTGTGCTTTGTGGTTCTTCAGGTGTGCAACCGCAAACTGAAACTGTATGGCGGCAAGCGAACAAGTACGAAGTCCCTCGAATGATTTTCGTCAATAAGATGGACCGTACTGGTGCAAACTTCCTGCGTGTGGTGAAACAAGCGCGTGACCGCCTGAACTCGACAATCGTTCCTATTCAGCTGCCTATCGGCGCTGAAGAAAATTTCAAAGGCGTGATTGACCTGATCAAGATGAAGACCATTAACTGGAATGAAGCTGATCAGGGTATGACGTTCACTTACGAGGATGTCCCAGCGGATATGCTTGAAGAAGCGAACGAGTGGCGCCAAAACATGATTGAAGCTGCTGCTGAGTCCAGTGAAGAATTAATGGAGCGCTACCTTGAAGGTGGCGAGTTCACTGAGGAAGAGATCCGTGCAGCACTGCGCGACCTCACTTTGCGTAATCAGGCCGTATTGGTTATGTGTGGCTCTGCCTTTAAAAATAAAGGCGTTCAGGCCATGCTGGATAACGTGATTTATTTCCTTCCTTCGCCAACTGAAGTGAAAGCCATTAAAGGCATTCTCGAAGATGAATCCGAAGGTGAACGTCATTCAAGTGATGATGAACCATTCTCTGCACTGGCATTCAAAATTGCGACAGATCCGTTCGTAGGAACTCTGACTTTCTTCCGTGTTTATTCTGGCGTCGTAGACGCCGGCTCTGCTGTG
>CBFGPY010000510.1:0-3007 GCA_965650755.1 uncultured Chromatiaceae bacterium
AGATGTGCGCCATATCGAAATTTCGTTAGCCGACACCGGCCTGACTTATCAGCCGGGCGATGCATTGGGTGTGTTTTTTGATAACGACCCGGCACTGGTTGATGCCGTGCTGCAAGCGACCGGTACCGTAGCAGACGCCGAAGTCAGCCTGGGCGGTCAGACCCTGACGCTGCGCGATGCGCTGCTACGTGAATTAGAACTGACCCAGTCCTACCCGTCTTTTGTCGAGAAATATGCTGTAGCGACCGGCAATAGCGAACTGCAGCAACTGGCAGCCGATAAAACCGCCTTACGTGCTTATCTGGCCGAACGCCAGACCGCCGACGTGATTCTGCAGCATCCGGCTGTGCTCACGGCCCAGGCCTTAGTCGATTGTCTGCGTAAAGTGCAGCCACGGCTGTATTCGATTGCTTCCAGCCAGGCGGAAGTCGGCGAAGAAGTGCATTTAACAGTGGGTGTCGTACGCTTTGATGCCTTTGGTCAGACCCATTTAGGCGGCGCTTCCGGTTTCCTCGCTGAGCGGCTGGAAGAAGGCGGCAAGCTGCGGGTCTTTGTCGAACACAATGACAATTTCCGCCTGCCCGACCATGACACGCCGGTCATTATGATTGGCCCGGGCACTGGGATTGCGCCGTTTCGCGCCTTTTTGCAGGAACGCGACAACGCCGGCGCCACCGGTCAGAGCTGGTTATTCTTCGGTAACCCGCACTTCACCCGTGATTTCCTCTATCAGGTGGAATTGCAGGACTATTTAAAACGCGGTGTGTTAAGCAAACTGGACGTGGCCTTTAGCCGCGACCAGGCGCAGAAAGTCTATGTGCAGGATAAACTCAAAGCCAAAGGCGCTGAAGTCTGGAACTGGCTGCAACAAGGCGCTCACTTGTATATTTGTGGTGACGGCAACCGGATGGCGAAAGACGTACATCAGGCGCTACTGAATATTGCCGCTGAGCATGGCGGCCTGAGTGCAGAAGCTGCTGCAGACTATTTCGAACAACTGCGTGAAAGCAAACGTTATCAGAAGGATGTGTATTAATGAGCCAATATCCGATTAACCCTGAACTGCAGGTGCAGGGCGCGCTGTCTGATAACGAGCGGTTAAAAGCCGAAAGCCATCATTTACGCGGCACTATCACCACCGACCTAAAAGACGAAATTACCGGCGGTTTCACCGGCGATAACTTCTTATTGGTGCGTTTTCACGGCATGTATCAGCAAGATGACCGTGATTTGCGCGCCGAACGCGCCGAGCAAAAACTGGAACCATTACATAACGTGATGCTGCGCGCCCGGATGCCAGGCGGCATTATCAAGCCGGAGCAGTGGCTGGCCATTGACAAATTCGCCAGCGAAAAAACCCTGTACGGCAGTATCCGTTTAACCACGCGCCAGACTTTCCAGTTTCACGGTGTGTTTAAACCAGAAATCAAACCTATGCATCAGATGCTGAATAGCATCGGTATCGATTCGATTGCCACCGCCGGTGACGTGAACCGTAACGTGCTTTGTACCTCAAACCCGGTGGAATCGGTGTTGCACCAGCAAGCCTATGAATGGGCTGTGAAAATTTCTGAGCATCTGCTGCCAAAAACCCGCGCTTATGCCGAGATTTGGCTCGATGAAGAAAAAGTTGAAACGACCGAAACCGAACCGGTGCTGGGCGATACCTATTTACCGCGCAAGTTTAAAACCACAGTGGTGATCCCGCCGCATAACGACATCGACGTGCACGCCAACGACTTAAACTTCGTGGCTATTGCCGAAAATGGTCAACTGGTGGGCTTTAACGTGCTGGTCGGTGGTGGCCTTGCCATGACGCATGGCGACAAAGGCACTTACCCGCGCCGCGCCGAAGATTTTGGTTTTATCGGTCTCGAACACGTGCTGAAAGTGGCGGAACACGTCGTCACAGTGCAGCGCGATTACGGTGACCGGGTCAACCGCAAAAACGCCAAAACCAAATACACCATCGACCGCATCGGCGTGGACGCATTTAAGCAGGAAGTAGAAGCGCGCGTTGGCGTCAAGTTCCAGCCAAGCCGCCCTTACGAATTCACCCATCGCGGCGACCGCTTTGGCTGGGTCGAAGGCATTGACGGTAAACACCATTTAACGCTGTTTATCGAAAATGGCCGTTTGCTGGATTACCCGGGCAAGCCGCTGAAAACCGGCGTATCGGAAATTGCCAAAATCCACAAAGGTGATTTCCGTATGACGGCGAACCAGAACCTGATCATCGCCGGCGTTGCCGCTGAGGACAAAGCGCAAATTGAAGCCATTGCCCGCGCCCATGGTTTGATTGAAGATACCGTCACCGAGCAGCGCAAAAACTCGATGGCCTGTGTGTCGCTGCCAACTTGCCCATTGGCGATGGCGGAAGCGGAGCGCTATTTGCCGACGTTAGTCACTCACGTCGAAGGCATTCTGGCGAAACACGGTGTGGCGGAAGACCACATCATCTTACGCGTGGTTGGCTGCCCGAACGGCTGCGGCCGCGCCATGCTGGCCGAGGCTGGTTTAGTCGGCCGGGGCCCGGGCAAATACAACCTGTATCTGGGTGGCAACACGGCCGGTACCCGTATTCCGAAACTGTATTTAGACAACGTGGCCGAAGCCGAGATTCTGGCGGCGCTCGACATCTTAATTGGCCGCTGGGCGCTGGAACGCAATGCCGGCGAATGTTTTGGTGATTTTGTGATCCGGGTTGGTGTGGTTGCTGAAGTCAAAGTCAGCAAAACAGACTTCCACGCCTAAATAAGCCGTAGGGGTAACCCTCGCGGTTACCCGCCAGACAACAGGGCGGCAGGTACTGGAAGGCACAGGTAGGTACGGTAAGCAAAGCGCCACCGTACGTTTACCGACACCGTACGTTTACCGCCACAGTACATTGGCTACCCGCCCAAAAACATCGCCATCACGCATCGGCAGGGGTAACCCTTGTGGTTACCCGCCAAACAAAGCAAGACAGGTAAATAGATGAGTTATCAGCAGATTTTACAGCTGGACC
>CBFGPY010000511.1:0-3004 GCA_965650755.1 uncultured Chromatiaceae bacterium
GAGAGTTGTTCTGGCATAGACATTATTTGATCACCGCACCCATTTGGAAAATTGGTAAATACATCGCAATGATCAGGCCGCCGATTAACACGCCGAGCACCGCCATAATTAATGGTTCCAGCAACGCGGTCAGGCCGTCAACGGCATCATCGACTTCCTGTTCATAGATGTTGGCAACCCGCGCCAGCATGTCATCCAATGAGCCGGACTCTTCACCAATCGACACCATCTGGATCACCATTTCCGGGAAGCGGTTAGTTGTTTTCATCGAGCTGAACATCTGACCACCGGCCGAGACGTCAGCGCGTACTTCCATAATGGCGTTTTTGTAAATTTCATTCCCAGCGGCACCCGCAGCGGATTCCAGCGCTTCAATCAGCGGCACCCCGGCGGCAAATGTAGTCGATAAGGTGCGGGCATAACGCGCCACTGCGGCTTTATTCAGAATATCGCCAACCACCGGCGCTTTGAGGATCATCGCATCGGCAGCGGTGCGAAAATTCAGACTGGTTTTGTACATTTTGCCGATGACTTTAAAGGCGACAACGATAATACCAAGCACGACCCACCAATAAGCCTGCATCAGCTCTGACAGTTTCACCACAAACAGAGTAAAGGCAGGTAACTCTGCGCCGAAACCGGCAAAGATTTCGGCAAATTGTGGCACCACAAAAATCAGTAGAATAGAGGTGACAATCAGCGCAACGATAATCACGGCGACCGGGTAAAACATGGCTTTTTTGATTTTTGACTTCAGCGCTTCGGCTTTTTCTTTGTAAATCGCGATCCGGTCGAAAATGCGGTCGAGTGCACCGGATTGTTCACCGGATTTGACCAGGTCGCAGTACAAGTCGTCGAAATACTTGGGTTGTTCGCGCAGGACCTCAGACAGCGGCAGACCGCCCTGAACTTTTAACGAGATTTTTTGCATCAGTACGCGCAGGTTCTTTTTCTCTGAGCCCGAAGCAATCAGGTCAATCGACTGCACCAAAGGCACACCGGCCGCGAGCATAGTCGCGATTTGCCGGGTGACGATGGCGATATCCACCGGCACAATTTTGGGGTCGCCGCCAAACAATGGCTTGGCTTGTTTGCGTACCAGCGACGGTGTGATGCCTTGCTGACGTAACAGCGCTTTGGCTTCCATCACCGAGCTGGCTTTGATTTCGCCCTGAGTTTTTTTGCCGCGCCTGTTGATACCTTTCCAGTCGTAGCTGTCTAACTCTTTGATTTTTGGAGCCGCTGCCATAAAGTTTCCTTGCTGCTACGTCTAATCAGACGTTGGTCACCCGGTTAATTTCGGCCAGACTGGTGAGGCCTGCAGCCGCTTTCAGCAGGCCTGATTGCCGCAGGTTATTAACGCCTTCCCGCTGCGCCTGTTGGGCAATTTCCAGCGAATTGGCACCCGCCATAATCTTTTCAGCAATCACACCGGAAATGGGCATCACTTCATAAATACCAACCCGGCCTTTGTAGCCACCGGTGCAATATTCACAGCCGACCGGTTTAAATAATTTCATGGTAGGTAACTGCTCCGGGGTAAAACCTTGTTTCAGCAGTTCCTGTTCTGGCAAATGTTCAGGTGCTTTACAGTGATTACATAAACGCCGGGCCAGCCGCTGCGCAATAATCAGCGACACAGAACTTGCCACGTTATACGCCGGCACGCCCATATTGAGCAAACGAGTCAGTGTTTCCGGCGCCGAGTTGGTGTGCAGCGTACTCAGTACTAAGTGACCGGTTTGGGCCGCTTTAATCGCAATCTCAGCCGTTTCCAGGTCGCGGATCTCACCGACCATGATAACGTCAGGGTCTTGGCGTAAAAAAGCTTTTAACGCGATAGGGAAGGTGAGGCCAGCTTTGGTGTTCATTTGCACCTGGTTAATACCAGGTAAGTTAATTTCAACCGGGTCTTCCGCGGTAGAGATGTTGGTCTCTTCCGTGTTGAGAATATTCTGACCGGTATACAGCGACACTGTTTTACCGCTACCGGTTGGGCCTGTTACTAAAATCATGCCCTGTGGCTGTTCCAGCGCGCTTAAGTAGAGTTTTTTCTGTGTTTCTTCGTAACCTAGGATGTCGATACCCAGCATAGCGCTGTCGGAATCGAGGATCCGCATTACTATCTTTTCGCCCCACAGCGTGGGCAGACTACTGACACGAAAATCGATGGATTTTTTCTGTGACAGTTTCAGTTTGATCCGGCCATCCTGTGGCACCCGTTTTTCGGCGATGTCGAGTTTGGACATGACCTTTAACCGCGCCGATAACCGGCCGGCGAGTGCTACAGGCGGTGAGGCTACTTCATGCAAAATACCGTCGATGCGAAAGCGGATGCGGTAACTTTTCTCGTAGGGCTCAAAGTGCAAATCCGAGGCGCCTTTGCGCACAGCGTCATGCAGCATTTTGTTGATAAAAGTGATGATTGGCTGGTCTTCAGCTTCACTACCGGGTTTCTCATCTAAATCGTCGCTGTCACCCACCCCCAGTGACGATAAATCCCAGTCTGAGCCGGTGAAGCTGTCGGCATTTTTGCTGTCAAACACCCGGTCAATCAGCTTCAGCAGTTTGTCGTATTCAACAACAATCAGTTCTGCATGCAGACCGGTACTGAATTCAAAATCTTCCACTGGCTGCATATCAGTCGGGTCGACCACGCCGAGGAATAAGGTGCGGCCGCGTTTGCCCAGTGGCAACACTAAATGTTTGCGGATGAGTTTTTCGTTGCGTTCCTGCTCAGGTACATAGTCCAGATCATAAAAATCCAGATCAATCAGACTGTGCATGGTAAAGGCTGCAACACTTTCGGCTAAGGCTTTGGCGCTGATGAGTTTTTCAGTGATCAGCAGTTCGGCAACGCTTTGATATTGATGGGCTTTTTCCTGGATCAGGCGTTGGGCCAACCCGGTCTCCACTAAACCTGCCTGGCTCAGTCGACGCAGCAGTATGGATTGTGGGTTCAGTGCCATAAAAGCGGTCCTGCAAAACAGCAAAAAATCAGTAT
>CBFGPY010000512.1:0-3002 GCA_965650755.1 uncultured Chromatiaceae bacterium
CAACACCACTTTAAAACCATCGACGCCAACGCCTTTATCCGCCTGGAACGTCATATTGCTGGCGAACAAATCAACAGTGACAAAACCACCGGTTTTTGACTGCACATAATGGCTTGGCACGACGTTCATGGTGTGGGCCAGCGCGCTGGAAGCGGCAAACAACGCGCTCAGAGTGAATAAATGAACTGTTTTCATTGGTATTTCCTTGCTAAAAATATGCTGTTATCGCGCTTTGCGGCTGAGTTGAACCTCACCGATTTCGTTACCGGCCGCGACTTTTAAGCTGATGGCACTGCCATCCCAGTTGAATTTCTGTTTCACCAGCTGCCGGCCGCCATGTTCGCGCGCAGCTTCAATCACCAGTTGGTATGCACCGTTCGGCACCAGTGCGCCTTTATCGTCTTTGCCATCCCAGCGCAGCTGATAAGCACCCGGGCCTTTGGTCGCGCCGGTACGGGCGTCCACCAACGGCTGGTCAGCACGGCCGGTTTTGCGCCAAAAGCGGCGTAAATCTTTGATCCAATCTGGTTTTTCCCGCCAGATCTCAATTAAACGCACCGACTTTTCACTACTGTCTTCGACCCAGACCGCGACATAAGGCCGGTGATACTGGCCTTCACTGATTTTTGGCAGCTGTAATGCAATCTCCAGATCACTGGCCAGGGCAGACCCACTCAGGCCTGCAACCAACAGCAGCGCCGCCATACTTGATTTATTCAACTCCCCTACTCCTTTTCACCCGCTCGTTCATCCGCTTAGCCAAATCGAGACCTGTCAGTGCAGCGCCGCCAGATAGACCAACAACATCACGCCCGCGCCGGTCAGCGCACACTGCACACCCCACCAACGCCGGCCGGGCTGGCGCCATAACAAATAAAAACCACTGAAGGCAAACAGCAGACAAGCCACCGCCACCACATCAATCAGCCATTTCCACGCCGTACCGGCGTAACGGCCTTTGTGCAGGTCATTGAGCAGTGCCAGATAACCGCCGAATTCGCGCGACAACTCCACAGTGCCACTTTCGAGAGCAACTTGCGCATTGGCAAAACCGGCCGGCTGCTTAAAATCCAGTTCCAGCAGTTGTTCTTCGGCATCATAGACAAAGGCAAACACAGCCCCCTGCACCTGATGCTCGGTCCGCAGCCAGTCGGCGATTTGCTGCGCCTGCGCCGCCTGTTGCAGCTGATCTTCGCTAAACTCCAGCGCGGCTAACTGTGGCGGCAGTTGCAGCTGCAGGCTGTCACTTTGTTTGCCGGCATCGAGCTGCCAGTCAGGATGGTTTAATGTGATGCCGGTCAGGGCAAAAAACACAAATACCACCAATACGGCCATCGACACATAAATGTGTAACCAACGCAGGAAACGGGACAAAGGCGACCTCCGGTTAAAACTGGCCTGAATGTTACTGAGATTCATTCTTATTTGCAACAATACCAATGTAAAGAGCATGCAAAGACTGCTGAACTGACGCAATATGTTGGCAGATAGTCCCCAATGGAATTCGACAATGGCAGATCAACACACCGAAGCATTACGTCAGTTACAACATCAGCTGGTCTTGCTGCAACAGGCGATGGGGCGGCAACAGCGCGGCGCTGTCATCGTTCTGGAAGGGCCGGATGCGGCCGGCAAAGGCGGTATTATCCGCAGGCTCGGTTGGTGTCTGGACCCACGCTGGTTGCATGTCTGGCCGACCAATGCGCCCAATGACGCCGAACGCAGTCAACACTGGCTGCAGCGTTTCTGGCAACGGCTGCCGCAACAAGGCCACTGGGCTGTGTTTGACCGCTCCTGGTATGGCCGGGTGCTGGTAGAACGGGTCGAGCAGCTGGTGGATGACAGCGTCTGGCAACGTGCTTATGACCAAATCAATGCTTTTGAACAGATGTTGCAGCAAGAAGGTTTTGTGCTGGTAAAAATCTGGCTGGATATCAGTGCCGACACCCAGCTGCAGCGTTTCACTGAACGTTATCTGGACCCGGCCAAACAATGGAAGTTAACCACTGAAGATATCCGTAACCGGGCGCGTTGGGATGATTATCTGATAGCGCGCGATGACATGTTCAGCCGCACTTCGACTCCGCGAGCGCCCTGGCATTGTATCGATGCCAATGATAAACATCAGGCCAGGCTTGCTGTATTTCAGCTATTACTGCAGCAGTTCAGCCGCGACCTGCAGGTACTGCCTGCGGCACTGCCTCAGGCGGTGGAAGATTTTTTTGCCGGCATCAAGCAGTAACAGGCAAAGCATAGAACGGCAGAGCAAAGTCAGCTACAGGCCTGCCCATTAAACAAAAACCCGGTAAAACCGGGTTTTTATTAAACAGAAACGACTTATTGCAGCTGCGACAGTGCTTCGAGAATTTCGCGTGGCTCGACTTCCGGGCCGTTTAATTCGCTGTCCCAGTTAGTGCCGATCAACACACCATCGTCGTACATTTCTTTTAACCAGCCTTCGCAGAAAATATCCAGCGGAATGGCTTCTGGTTTGTACTCGGCCCATTCTTCGCTGCAGTGCGCCAGCGCAGCGGCTTCGTTCGACCAGAATGGCATGACGTCGGTATCTTCAAATTCAACCGATTCCACCACCAGCAAATCTTCGCCATGTGTCAGCACCCAAACTTGTGCTTCTGAGCGCGCTTCGGCGATAAAGCCCTGAAATACCGGATCGTGTGCATATTCAGCCATGATAGAAGTCCTGTGTTGGGTCACCGGAGCGGGAATGTCCGGCAGTGCTAAAAAGATTATCCCAGAAGCTTTGCCACTTGGCATCGGAAATTTTTGCTTCCGGCTCAATTTGTCATGGTGGCAGGTTCCCGCCAGTCCGAAAAATAACGTACAATTTGGGCCAATCTTTCTCAAGGAGCAGCAAGACTCATGGCTCAATACATTTATTCAATGTATCGGATGTCGAAGGTAGTTCCACCTAAGCGTACGATTTTAAAAGACATTTCATTATCGTTTTTCCCTGGCGCTAAAATCGGCGTGCTGGGTTTAAA
>CBFGPY010000513.1:0-2997 GCA_965650755.1 uncultured Chromatiaceae bacterium
CACTTTAATGCGGTTTTTCACCCGTTTATCGTGATTAATTTTGTCTGCGATCTTATTGATCGCATAGATAATCTCTTTCGCCAGTTTGTAACCCGGCGCCGCTTTGGCACCGAACAGGAATACACGTGGCACCATGTCGTAATCCGGGTTTTGCAAAATGCGGCGATACAAAGCCAGAATGTGCAAAAGGTTCAGGTGCTGGCGTTTATATTCGTGCAGACGTTTAATCTGTACGTCAAACAAAGCATGCGGATCGATATCTACACCCGTCAACTTCTTCACTTCAGTCGCAAGTTCAGCTTTGTTTTGCTGTTTGATTGCCATAAAAGCGTCCTGCATCGCCGGGTCGTCCGCAAAAGCTTTTAATTTAGCCAGATCAGTCAGTTGGGTTGGCCAGGCGTTGCCTATCGTGTTGTCCAGCAACTTAGATAACCGCGGATTACAGGCTTTTAACCAACGACGTGGCGTCACGCCATTGGTGATATTGGTGAATTTGTCCGGCCACAGCGCAACCATCTCCGGGAACAAGTCTGACTTAACCAGTTGAGAGTGGATTTCTGCGACGCCGTTGACCCGGAACGAACCAACCACACACAAATGGCCCATCCGCACCATTGGTTCGTGGCCTTCTTCGATGATCGACAGTTTGCGTTTTTTCTCGACATCACCCGGCCAACGCACATCAACCTGCTCGACCAGGAAACGGCGGTTGATTTCATAAATGATTTCCAGGTGCCGTGGCAGGACTTTTTCAAACAAGCGCACCGGCCAACGCTCCAGCGCTTCCGGCAACAGCGTGTGGTTGGTATAAGCAAACACGTGCTGACAGATATTCCAGGCGTCATCCCAGGTCATCTCAGCGCGGTCGACTAAAATCCGCATCAGTTCCGGGATTGCTACTGTCGGGTGGGTGTCGTTTAACTGGATCACCACTTGTTTAGCAAACTGCGACCAGTCATCCCCATGAGCACGTTTATAACGGCGAATGATGTCTTTCAGTGAACTGGAACAGAAGAAATACTGCTGAATTAACCGCAGCTCTTTACCGGCTTCAGTTTCATCGTTTGGATATAAGACTTTAGAGATGGTCTCTGCTTCGATATTTTCGCGGGCGGCGTCAACATAACCACCGGAGTTAAACACGTCCCAGTTAAAGAAGTCACTGGCACGGCTTTCCCACAGGCGCAACACGTTGACAGAGCTGCCGTTGTAGCCAACCACCGGAATGTCCCACGGCACCGCTTTGATAATACGGCCCGGATGCCAGACTTTTTTCATCCGGCCCTGCAGGTCATACACAGTTTCTACATAACCGTAAACGGAAATTTCCTGTGCCGATTCTGGCCGGCAAATTTCCCAAGGATTGCCGTATTCGCGCCACGAATCCGGCCGCTCAATCTGCATGCCGTGCTGGAATTCCTGTTTAAACAGGCCGTGTTCGTAGTGAATGCCGTAGCCGATGGCCGGATAGTTCAGCGTTGCCATTGAGTCAATAAAACAGGCGGCCAGACGGCCAAGACCGCCGTTACCAAGCGCCATGTCTTCTTCTTGCTCTTCCAGGTCGGCAATGTTGATGCCAAGCTCCAGTAGCGCCTGCTTGGCTTCTTCGTAAAAACCCAGATTGTGCAGGTTGTTACTGAACAACCGGCCCATCAGGTATTCCAGACTGAAATAATGCACAGCACGGGTATTTTGCTGATAGTGCGTCCGCTGGGTATTACGCAGACCGTCAAACACATATTCGTTGACCGAAGCACAAGTCGCGCGCCACCAGGCTTGCGGGCTGGCTTTGTTGACATCAGTGCCAAGCGTGCTGTGCAGATGGCGGACGATGCGCTCTTTCAGTTCTACGGCATTAGGCCGCGCTCCGACAGCAGTCGTGGCAGGAGCAGTCGTAACTTTGGCGTTCATAATAAGGTTCCAGCTGTTAGGGGTCCGAAGACCGTCGCTTGATCTGAATCTTAATCGATTAACTTCGAAAGTCCAGATGAAAATAATCATGTAACAAAATTACAGAATAGACCGCGATAATGCAAGAAACTAAAGGTATTGCTTTGCATTCTGTAACCCAATTACATACGAATGCAAAGCCTTGACAATCAGTCAGCGCGACGGAATACCTCAGCGACAAATGCTTTGGCATCCTGCTCCAGAGCGTCGAGATGCGCCGGGCCGACAAAACTTTCCAGATAGATTTTATAGCTGTTTTCGGTGCCGGATGGCCGTGCCGCAAACCAGCCATTGTTGGTAACCACTTTCACGCCACCGATGTCAGCCTGATTCCCCGGGGCCCGGTTCATCACAGCGAGAATATCATCACCTGCCAGGGTCTTTTGCGTGACGCTGGATACATCAAGTTTTTTCAGCGCTGCTTTTTGCGCCATCGAGGCTGGTGCATCGAGGCGGCGGTATAAAGGCGCACCGTATTTTTCAGTGAGCGCCAGGTAACGCTGATACGGGTCCACGCCAGTTTTGGCACAAATTTCAGCGGCCAACAAACCGAGGATAAAACCGTCTTTATCGGTTGACCACACAGTGCCGTCAAAACGCAAAAAACTTGCTCCTGCGCTTTCTTCACCACCGAAACCGAGACTGCCATCAAACAACCCTGATACGAACCATTTAAAGCCAACCGGTACTTCATAAAGTGGCCGTTGCTGGCCCGCGACCACGCGATCAATCAGCGCACTGGACACCAGTGTTTTGCCGATTTTGACCGACTGCGGCCACTGTGGGCGGTTTGCCAGCAGATAATCGATGGCAACTGCCAGATAATGATTTGGATTCAGCAGGCCACCACTTCTGGTGACGATACCATGCCGGTCAAAATCGGCGTCGTTGCCAATACCGATATCAAAATCATCTTTGAGTTTAATCAGATTGGCCATTGACCAGGGCGAGCTGCAATCCATGCGGATTTTGCCGTCTTTATCCAGCGGCATAAAAGCAAAACTCGGGTCAATCTGGTCATTAACGACTGTTAAATCTATACCATAG
>CBFGPY010000514.1:0-2991 GCA_965650755.1 uncultured Chromatiaceae bacterium
AGTGCCTGACCAAGCGCCAGTGCAGCGTCTTCGACACTGTGGTGGTCGTCGATGTGCAAGTCGCCGGTCACGGATAATTGCAGCGAAAAACCGCCGTGGGTGGCAATTTGGTCGAGCATATGGTCAAAAAAGCCAATACCGGTGCTGATTTGATTGCCGCCTTTGCGGTCCAGATCCAGCTGCACGCTGATGTCGGTTTCACGGGTGGTGCGGCGCACAGAGCCCAGGCGGCCGCGGCTTAACAGCTGGCGGGTGATTTCAGCCCAGCCGAGCGTCGCACGGTCATAACGAAACGACGGCAAGCCCATATTTTCGGCCAGCTGCACGTCGGTCAGGCGGTCGCCAATGACATAAGAGCGGCTAAAATCAATGCGGCCTTGTTGCAGGTAATCTTTGACTAAACCGAGCTTGGGCTTGCGGCAGCTGCAATTGTCGCGCTCAAAGTGCGGGCAAATCAGTACGTCGTCAAAGCGGATGCCTTGCGACTCTAACAGCTGCATCATCTTGGCATGCGGTGCATCAAAAGTCGGGCGCGGGAAACTGTCGGTACCGAGGCCATCCTGATTGGTGACCATTACCAGACGAAAACCGGCATCCTGCAGTTTCAGTAAAGCTGGTACCAGACCTGGCTCGTAAGCCAGTTTTTCTAACGAATCCAGTTGTTTATCAATTGGCGGTTCTTCCACCATAGTGCCGTCACGGTCGATAAATAAAATAGGCTGTCCGGCCATTATTGTTCCCCTGTACTGCCTGCGCTTTGCTGCGCACAATATGTGATGATTGCCTGTTCCAATAGTGCCATTTCCGCCGGGCTGCCAATCGATACCCGCACAACTTGACTGCAACCTAAGCGTTCTAAGCCAAGCTGACTGGATTGGTTACGAATCAGGATGCCCTGTGCGGCGATGCCACTGACCCAGGCCGCGGCATCATCGACACCCAGCAGCACATAGTTGGCATTGGAATTAAAAACCCGGCCTACCTGCGGCAACTCGCTGGCAAAGCGGCAAAAAGCGGCGCGAAGTTCGTTGATGGTTTGGACGCTTGCACGCATCCGTTCTTGGCCGCCTACAGATAAAGCCTGAGTCGCAATCTCTGCAACAGGTGCGGCGATAGGATAGGGCGCAATCATTTTTTTCAGTGCACCAATCACTTCCGGCGCTGCCAGCGTAAAGCCGCAACGTAAACCGGCGAGCGCAAAGGCTTTGGATAAAGTGCGTAAGATCACTAAATTCGGGTACTGCGCCAATAAATCCACTGTGGACGCTTGTGGCACAAATTCGATATAGGCTTCGTCGACGACCACTAAAGCGCTGTCACGATAAAACTCAAGTAGTTCAATAATTTGCTCGCGCGGACTTAAATTACCGGTAGGATTATTCGGGCTGCAGATAAAGACTAATTTGGTTTGCTTGCTTTGTTTGATCGCTGGCAAATCCAGCGTCAGTTCTGCGGTTAAAGGCACCACAGTGCGGCCGACCTGATTGCTTTGCGCGCTGATGGCGTACATGCCATAAGTCGGCGGGCAAATGACGATGTTATCCAGGCCGGGTTCACAGAAGCTGCGGATGAGCAGCTCAATGCCTTCGTCCGCGCCGCGGCTGACCAGCACTTGTTCCGGCGTCACGCCAGCATAGGCAGCGTAGGCGGCAATCAATGCAGGCGGCTGACAATCCGGATAACGGTTAAAACTGCCGCTTAACTGATATTCGGGGGCTAAAGCGTTTTCGTTGGCGTTCAGCCAGACCGAACCACCGGACATCGACAAGCGCGCTGAGGCATAAGGCACCAGCGCTTTGACGCTGTCGCGGGCTAAGTTACTGATACTGCTCATTTATCCTTCTCTGAAGGAATAGGCGTGAATTCATCCTGCTGCTGCAGCTTTTTGCTCAGGCTTTTCAGCCGTAAACTGACGGCATTGGCGTGGGCGTTTAAGCTCTCGGCGGTCGCCAGCGTGACAATGGCCGGACCAATCGCCTGCAAGCCTTTGCTGCTCAGCGTCTGCACTGTGTAGCGCCGGTAGAAATCGAGCAGCGATAAACTGCTGTGATTGCGGCTGTAGCCATAAGTTGGCAGCACGTGGTTGGTACCGCTGGCGTAATCGCCGGCCGATTCCGGTGTCCAGGGGCCAACAAAAATGCTGGCGGCATTTTTCAGCTGCGGCAGTAACTTATCATCCTGAGCGGTCTGGATAATTAAGTGTTCCGGCGCGTATTGGTTTGACACAAATACTGCTTCGGCTAAATCCGCCACCAGAATAAAACGGCTGTGATCCAGCGCTTTTTTCGCGATGATGGCGCGCGGCAGGGCCAATAACTGGTCTTCCAGCCTGGCCATCGTCTCTTTCAGCAGTTTTTCGCTGGGGCTAATCAGCACGACCTGCGAATCCATACCGTGTTCGGCTTGCGACAACAAATCGGCGGCGACAAAAGCCGGGTCTGCAGTCTCGTCAGCAATCACCAGCACCTCTGAGGGGCCGGCCGGCATATCAATCGCCGCGCCCTGGGCGTCACGCGCCACTTGTTGTTTCGCTTCGGTGACAAACCGGTTGCCCGGGCCAAAAATTTTGTCGACTTTGGCGATAGTCGCAGTGCCATACGCCAGTGCAGCAATGGCCTGAGCGCCACCAACCGTGTACATCTCACGAATGCCACAAAGCTGCGCCGCATAGACGATTTCAGCTGCAATATCGGAAGCGAGTGGCGCGCCTGGTGGCGTCACCAGTACGACACGGCGGCAACCCGCGAGCTGCGCCGGCACCCCCAGCATCAGTACTGTCGAGGGCAGCGGTGCGCTGCCACCCGGAATATATAAACCAACGGCATCCATTGGCGCGTACTTCAACTCACAGACCACGCCCGGTGTGGTTTCAACCAGCAGGTCCTGCGGTTTTTGCGCCGCATGGAATTTGCGGATATTGCTGTAAGCCAGTTCAATGGCGGCGCGGCGTTCATCGCTGAGTTTACCGAGCAGCAATTGCTGCTGCACCAG
>CBFGPY010000515.1:0-2990 GCA_965650755.1 uncultured Chromatiaceae bacterium
CGTGGCTGGCACGGCTATTTGGCCACTATTCGCTGATTTTCCGTGGTTTTTCTAACGACAAACAACAAGGCAAGTTTGTGCTGCTGGGGCAAACCGCACCTGAGCTTAATACGCAGCTGCAGGCGCAGCAGTTGCTGCGATTACCCGAGCTGCAAGGCGCGGATTTGCAGAAGTTTGTGCCGGCGTATTTTCGCCGGCAGGCCTGCTGGTCCGGGTTTGGGGTGCTGCTGGTCATGGCACTGATTTGGCAATCCAATATCCCGCCGCTGTGGCTGAAAGCCGCGGTCTCAGTAGGCTTAAGTGGCTGGTGGTTGCTGGAAACCTGGCTGAATTATCGCTGGCATGGTTACCGGCTGCACGGCGATGTGCTCTATCTGTGGCAAGGCGGCCTGAGCCGGCGCTGGTATATGTTGCCGCTGAAACAAGTGCAGCAGGTGCGCTTACAACAAACACCGTTTTTCGAGCAACAGCAGATGGTGAATGTGCAGCTTCACACCGCCAACGGCAAACTGACGCTGGCGGCAGTGCCCAATGCAGCAGCACAACAACTGTATACCCAGATACTGGCGTTGCAGTACCCGATTTCCAACTGAACAGGAGAAAACGATGAAATTCATTGTTGCAACTTTGTTGATGCTGCTGAGTAGTTTTAGTCGTGCCGATTGTGTCGATGAAATCTTTGACTATGTCGATGCGAACAAGCGGGTCTCTATGGGTTTTGCTGAAGGCTGTTATAAAGGCGAGCTGATCTTGTCTTACACCTTGCCACAGCAGCAAAAAACAACCGATGGTTCATTTGAGCACTTTGCCTCGGTGCCGTTTAAGCAGGAATGCCCGCAGCAAAAGTTAAATGGCGAATTTATTGAAGAATTCAGCTGTCGCAAGGATGGCGAGTCGCCGCTGGCCGGCGCGCATTACAAAATAAAACGTTATGCCGACCAGATCGAATGTGATGGCACAGTGGAACCTGTTGAGAAAGCGATTTACGTCTGCGTTGCTGGCTGCACGGACAAAACACCGAAGCAGCTGTTGCTGCCACATTCTGGTGGCAGTTGTTAGGGCAGCCAAATTTGGATGCATGTACTCGCCTAGAAGCCTCCGCTTTTATTAAAACTCCTGCACCGTCGGGCGCAGCACAATTTCGTTGATATCAACATTGTCCGGCTGCTGCCGTCTTTCAATTTGTATTCAACAGTGCCCAGTATGATGGGGGGCGAGACTACGATATCAAAATAAAATCATAAGATTGTAAGGAGATAATTTTGTGCCATCTGGTAGCGTTCTGAGCTCATTTTTTTCGCTAATCCAAAGGTGTCGAAATTTACATGTCTAAATTAATTAAACTGAAGGCTGTAGTATTTATTCTAGCATTACTGTCATTCTCAATATTTGCGGCAACTCCCAACGGCTACTTTCCTTTCTTTGAAAACTCTCAATACGAATTGGCATTAGATCACAATGGCAATGGCATCTTTCAGAGTAAAGCGAATTCTACTGCATTTATAAACCTTGCCATGCAAGGTAGCGTCATTGCCTTGTACTTTACTGACGGTAGTCATGTAATCGTTGATGCGGAAATGAAGACAATAACGACTGTAGATAAACCAGATCGAAACGGTGTGCGCAAGCGACTCACATATAGCGAGACTTCCTTTGGCCTCGCATGGCAAAATTGGCAAATCACTAATGTTAACAAAAACTTATTAGAGGAGTTTGTCAGGTTCTCTCATCTAGTTGCAGGAAATAAAAACCTAATTCTTAACTCGACTTTTCCTAACAGTATGAATCAGGCAATTGATTTAAATCTAACTGAGTATTTGGCGAGAGAAACACTCTCTTCAAATACAACGGTTCCACAAGCCTGTAAGGAAAAACAAGACAAAGCCATAAATGGCTACTTAGGCAAAAAAAGCTACCTTGGCTGTGTAAGCAATGAGTTAATCGATACAGGTGTTTCTGGAATTATAATGATAGGTGCTTGCTATTGGACTGGTCCCGTCGGCTGCAATATAGCCAGAGCAGAATATGTAAATGAAGGACGTAAACTATTGAATCAGCATTTTGCGTGCGAAGCAGCGAAGACCTTGGCTGACCAGGAATTAATTCAATGCTTAGTCGATACAGATTCAAATGGAAATGGTGGGAACGGCGGTCGTGATATTGGCACAATTGCACCAAGAGTGAATGCACCAATACTGCACTGTGCGGAGTGGGTTTCTTTGAAAAATACGACTTTGGGCGACATTGATTTTTGTGAACGTTGGGAATCGCTCCCGTAATGGGCCAACAGGCAAGGTTAAGAACTACTTATTAAAGCTC
The DNA here is from genome assembly GCA_965650755.1 of uncultured Chromatiaceae bacterium. Taxonomy (GTDB): domain Bacteria; phylum Pseudomonadota; class Gammaproteobacteria; order Enterobacterales; family Alteromonadaceae; genus Pararheinheimera. The sequence continues at coordinate 2,320 of CBFGPY010000515.1, forward strand.
TCTACTTTATCGCGGGTCTATTTGACTCAATGGAGTTATGCATGCATTTCTATCGCAATAAAGCACAACGACTGGCGCTCGGAATTTTTCTGATAGCTGTGGCACTCATCAGTTTGTCGCACCTCAATCTGGGGTTAAGCTTGTGGATGATGTTTATTTTAGTTTCACTCATTTACTGTACAGTTCAGTGCGCACAACGCTACTCAGGTTTAACTTACGGCAATAAGATGTTGATATTGCTGATTACCCTTGCCTTGGCGTGGAAAGTTTTTCGTTTGCAGGGCGCTAACTCTGCGCCTATCAGCAGCGATCTGACATCAGCCGTGAACGCTGATGTTTATCTGTTTTGGACCTATCTCTCACCAATCTTCAGCGCATTTTTATTAGGTCTTATCATTCTGTCACCAGAGTCTCAACTGACTATTTCGCAAATCCGCGACCGTCGAACACTCAATCAATTATGGTGGCAGCAACAAGTCAGTAGAACGTCGAAAGCTGTGTTTTATACTACGGTGTTGTCGCTGGTTTTGATGGCGGCATGGACTGTTGTTGATCACTTTTCAGAGAACGCCTGGTCCGTCTATTTAACTTCTAATGTGTTGATACTCCTGCCAGATCTGCTGTTACACCTGCTAGGGTTGCTGTTTTATGCCGAATTGCTGGCCGGTAAA
>CBFGPY010000516.1:0-2983 GCA_965650755.1 uncultured Chromatiaceae bacterium
AGCGCCTGCTGGGTGTTAAGTTCCCAAATCGCTCGCGTCAGCGAACCGGAAATTGTCTGTTGCAGGGTGGCAAGTTCGCCGTTGATGTGATTTTTTGTGTTGAAGTATTCGGCGACAATTTGGCCGAGGGTCACGACAAAGGTCAGGATGAAATACACTGACAACACTTTAGTCAGCAGCTTACGCGAAAGGCTTTTTTGTTGCATCTGACATCCTGTGAATTCTGAATGCGCCGCCAGTAGATCTCTGGAGCTGCCAGCCAATGCTATAAAATTAGCTAAAAAAAACAATAATTAAAATACTTTACTACATTATTTGCCCACTGTGTGTGACGAGACAAACGGATCGCAAAGCAACATCGCGTCGTGGCTGGCAAACTATAGTCCAATTTCATTTCACAGGTCGCCGGATTCTCCGGAAAACCGCTGTAGCAATTTACAATAGCCTGTGTACGGATGTTGCAATCAAGGGGGCAAGTGGTTATATTTTGCCCGTAACTTCAAATAATTATTAGAAAAACAGAGGCCGTTCTGCATGGCGTTGCCAGTCCTGATTTGTGACGATTCAATTTTAGCCCGTAAGCAAGTGCGAAAAAGTCTGCCGGAAACATTCGATGCGGAATTTCAGACTGCCGGCAATGGTCTGGAAGCGCTGACTGTGCTGCGCAGTCAGGAAATTGGCCTGGTGTTTCTTGATTTAACTATGCCGGAACTGGATGGTATTGGTGTACTCGAAGCGATTAAAGCCGAAGGCATTGATTGTTTTGTTATTGTGATTTCTGCAGATATCCAGCCGGAAATGCAAAAGCGGGTGATGGAGCTTGGTGCTTTGGCTTTTGTACAAAAACCGGTGAATGAAGATAAAATCATCGGCGTGCTGAAACAGTATGGTTTCATATGAATAAACTCGGCTTCAGTGAAGAGCAGCGCGACTGCCTGCAGGAAATCATCAACGTCGCTATGGGGCTAGCCAGCGACAAACTGGCGCGTTTCCTCAATACCTTTGTGCATTTACAGGTGCCTTCGATTGCGTTAGTCGGCGCTATGCATATTCCGGAAGAATTTGAAAACCGTTATCAGGATGCTGAAGCTGCATTAGTCAGCCAGGGTTTTTTTGGTAATGAAGGGGTTCGTGGCGAAGCTATAGTGCTGTATCAGATGGAAAACGCGCACAAAATTTCTGCTTTGCTGGGTTATGAAGCCGGTGATGTGTCGGAAATTGAAATGTTGACTGACATCAGCTCTATTTTGACCACCACCTTCTTAAACGGTTTAGCCGACCAGATTGAAAACAGCTTGTCATATTCTGCGCCCAGAATACTGTCGTCGCGCCACGGCAATGTTGCTGACGTGCTGAAAAATACCTCGTTTCACTGGGAGCATGCATTAAAAGTGGATATCAGTTATCAGCTTATCGATCACTCCTTTAACTGCGACATGATTTTGCTGATCCCCGGTGAGGCGGTCAGTAATATCAAAAACATCCTGGACCGGATCCTGGAAGCCTATTGATGTTTCAGGAGATGCTCTGTAATCCGGTCCTTGCTGCTCTCAATAGCGGCGTCATCGTCATTGATGATGAATATAATATCCGTTATCTGAATGCCTTTATTGAACGGCATGGCAATCTGCAACTGAGCGAAGTCGCAGGGAAGTCGCTGTTTAGTGTGTTTGCCGATCTGCCGGAAGCCTGGCTCAAACGTAAACTGATGAGTGTACTGGATTTAAATTCGCCGGCGTTCAGCAGTTGGGAACAACGCCAGTATGTTTTCAAATTGCCGCATTTACGGCCTATCACCAGCAGCAGTCAGTACATGGCGCAAAACTGTACTATGCTGCCGCTCGCCACAGCACAACATGAACAACCGCTGATTTGTATTCTGATTGAAGACGCTACTGATGCATTTGTGTATCAGCAGCATTTAAGCCGCACCCTGATAGAACTGGAAAAAGCCAACCGGCAGGACGGCCTGACCAAAGTACAGAACCGCCGTTATTGGGAAGAGCAGCTGAAACAGGAAATTCACCGCGCCCAGCGTTACCAGCATTCACTCAGCCTGATTTTGTTTGATTTGGATAAATTTAAAGATCTGAATGACAAATATGGCCATCTGGGCGGTGACTTTGTCTTGGTCGAGCTGGCATCGTTTATCGGCAGCCTGCTGCGGGATTCTGATTTACTCGGCCGTTATGGCGGTGAAGAGTTTGGCATTATTTTGCCTGACACTGGCCTGGAAGGGGCTGCTGAGGTCGCTGAACGGATTTGCCGGGCTGTGGCCGATTATTCGATGCTGTTTAACCAGCAGACTATCAGAGCGACGCTCAGTATGGGCGTCGCGGAATTTCAGCCGAAACAACATTTCCTGCACGATGATTTAATTCGTTGCGCAGACATGGCATTATACAACGCGAAAAGAACCGGCCGGAACCGGGTATGTTGTTATCAGGCCGGCGAAACGGACTATCAGAAAAAGGCGAACTGAAATTAATCTACACATTTAGATTGACAGACGTCTAAAACAATGCGCATATAAGACGCATGAAATATACCAAAAATATCAATACAACCACCACGATTATTACCACCAGCCCTGCGGGGTAGGAGGTCGGCGGCGTATTGTCTTGAGAAAAGGCCCGTGACCTCAACAGTCACGGGCCTTTTGCGTTTTATCTGAGGAGCAAAAAATGCGGGTGCTTAAGTTTGGGGGTTCGTCGTTAGCGTCTGTGGCGCGGTTTCTGGAAGTTGCGGCTATTGTGCGGTCGCAACCGCAAACCGAGCCGGTTGGACTGGTTTTATCTGCACCGCATGGGGTGACCAATTTATTGGTGGAGCTGACGGACCTGGCCTTTCTGGGCACCGGTTATCAGGATGCACTTAATGGCTGGCGGCAACGGTTGCAGAAAATGCTCGCCGACGCCGCAGCTGTGCTGGGCAACGAAGCGCAGCAACGGCTGCAGGCGGTATTGGCAGCACAAGACGCTAC
>CBFGPY010000517.1:0-2970 GCA_965650755.1 uncultured Chromatiaceae bacterium
GTGTTGTTCTGTGCTTTTACGGGCGGTCATGGTCGCGACGACCGCTTTGCCACTGAGTTTCGGATCTGTCTGATAGGACCGTAACATCGGCATATGGTGTTGAGTCATCGCAATGCTGTGGTTTTCGCCGGTCATACAGTCGATAAAGCTGGCTTCGTTGTTTTTCAGTTGATACAGGCCTAACAACGGCATCCGGGTATCGAGGCGGCTGAACTGACTGGTTCTGGTCAACGTTTGATTCTCTTTGGAGACCATCGGCTTACCGGCTGCATTAAGCAGAATCAGGTGCTGATTGCTGCCAAACTGGAATGAAGGCACTTTGCCTTGTTTGCTGGACAAATGCAGCGTGCGGTCGTCGAGTTGCCAGGTACCCTGCAAGAGTTCAACTGTATTACGGTCGATATAATCGCGACGCAATTCAAATTTGCCATCTTGCAGAATGTTCAGCTGATACTGGATGCCAGGGCACTTTTTACAGGGTAGCGTGCCGTGAAACGACATATCCCGGTCGATAAAGATCAAGCCAAAATCTGTTGGCATCGCCTCGGTGTTGTCAGAGTTCACGACTTCACCAGGCACCAGTTCAGGTTCAGCAGCAACAGGCTGCACCGGTTGAACAGGCACAGGTTTCACTTTCTGTTGCGGTAAGTTCGTACAGGCAGATAACAGCACTGCGGCAAGCACCAGACTACGTTTCATTCAATACACCCATCAGAACGCAGACCTCTGACATCAAAGGCCGAAAACTGGCGACATTATAATGAAAATCTTGCGTTGATACAGACGTTTTGTCAGTTACTGCCCGATTGCTGCCGCAACCATTGCAGCACCAGCGCTGCACTTTGCTGCGGTTCCTCTTGCATGAAGCAATGACCACCTTTTACCTGCAGAACTTGCAGCTGTGGACATTTTCGTTGAAACAGCGCGGCGGACTTGCGCACAAAAGGGTAGCTATTTTCGCCATAAATCAACTGGATTGGTTTCGTTGTGCGTGGTAACGACGACCACAACTGACGCGGGAAACTGGCAAATATTTCCGCTTCCCGCTCTGGCGCACAGCGTAGCGTCAGGCCCTGTGCTGTTTCGGTCAGACCGTGTTCAATATAAGCACTGAGGGCATCAGGGTGCCAACCTTTGAACATGCCACGCTGGTGGAAATAGTGCCAGGCAGCTTGTTTGTCTGGAAAATGCTGACGCCGTTTGACGGCTCGGCGTGCCAACGGATTGTGCCGATAGAGCCCCAACCACTCTAGGGCGGTCATACTTCGCAGCATACCCGGAGTAAACAGTACCGGGTCGAGTAGCAGCGCAGCTGCAAAAGGACTTTGAGGTTCACTGTGTAATAAAGCGGTCAGGACGCCGCCAAAGCTATGACCAACTGCATAGACAGGCACTGCTTTGTATTCAGGCAAATGCGCTTTGAGTGCTTCGCAGGCAAAAACGGCACTTTGATTCCAGCCGACAAAAGTTCCCCCATGGTCACTCAGGCCATGGCCCTGCGCATCAGACAGAAACAAATCCACATGCTCCTGCAGCAACGCCAGCAGAGGCCAATACATCTGGCTGCAAAAGCCATTGCCATGCAGCAGGTGCAACAGTGGTTTACCACTTGGTACACTGCGTAGTCCCCGCAAAGTGAAGCCCGCCTGGGTCTGATAGTGCCATGGGATCAGCTGCATAATTATTCTCAAGTAATTACTCTAATTACACTGCCACAAAGGTTAGGCTCGGATCAAGCCAGTATTGAGACGATGTCATTAAACGCAGGCACAAAAAAGCCACCCGCAGGTGGCTTTTTGCAGTGGTCAATAGTTAGAAGTTATAAGTCAGACGGGCGTAGTAGAAACCGCCGTTAAAGCCCATAACTGCAGTAGTTGGGTATTTGGCACCCAGCACTTCTGACCATTCGTTTTCATCCGGCAGTTCGTCGAACAGGTTTGACGCACCAACGGCGATACTGTAGCTGTCGCTGAAGTTGTAAGTTACTTCAGCATCTACAGTCATTTCAGCACCAAGATACAAGGGTAAACCACCATCAGCTGCTGACACTACACCAGAATCGGCGTGGTCTTCATAGTAACTGCCGTAGTGATTTAACCGCACATAACCATTCCAGGCGCCTTGGTTGTGGCTGACTGTGAAGCTACCACGCACGCTTGGCAGACCTTCTTCGATTTGTTTAACTTTGGCTTCCCAAATGTAGTCCGAGTGACGGTCAACTGTGGTTTTGGTCCAGTTTGCTGCTAACGCATAAGTCGTGCGGCCACCGAACTGATCTACACCGTAGTTGGCAACAAAATCAGCGCCTTTGGTTGTTGTGTCAAAATCGTTGGTGAAGTATTTAACACCAGTGAAGCTGCTGGCGTCACGCACACCCAGCGCCAACAGCTGCTGGATATCGGCAGCAGTCAGTTCCTGTGAGGAGGATTGGCTGATACGGTCATCCACTTTGATTTGGAAGAAGTCTAAAGTGACATATAGATCATCTACTTCAACGACTGTACCAAATGACAAGTTGACTGACTCTTCCGGCGTCAGCGCTTTGCCGCCTTTTAACACCGAAATTGGGTGGGTTGGCGGTAAAGTCGCGTTATCGACCAGACCTTTAAGAGCGACAAACGAGGTGGTGACGTTACGGACTGTCGATTGACCAATGGTCGGGGCACGGAAGCCGGTGCTGGCTGCCGCGCGCAGTGCCACTTCATCATTGACTTGGTAACGGCCGGTCAGTTTGGCGTTGGTGGTAGAACCAAAGTCTTCATAATCTTCAAAACGTAAAGCGAAGTCCGAGCGGAAACGGTCGGTAAATTCGGCACCAAACTCGGTATAAGCAGCATAGTTATAACGGTTGAATGAGCCTGCGTCATCCGGTTTGAAACCAGGGAAGCCGTTTGAACCGATACCAAAGCCCTGAGATGCTAATGGACCGACTTCAAACGAGTTTTTATCACCGGCATAAATCTCAAAGGT
>CBFGPY010000518.1:0-2968 GCA_965650755.1 uncultured Chromatiaceae bacterium
ACATGGCGTATCACCACGCAGTTCCGGCACCAATGGGTTTTCACTGGAAAACGGAATTCGGGCGTCGAGCATTTCGATGATGACATCAACCTGGGGCATCACCTCCGCAATTTCTTTGCGGGCTTTATGCATATGACCCGGGAACCAGTTAATTGACATCACACATCTCCAACACACAACAAAGCCGGTTATTTTAGCCCGAAGCGGCGCCGAGCGGAAATCTTTCGCCCGGGCTTTGCCAATATTCAGCGAAATAATTGCTTGAATGACTGAATTTGTTACACATTTGTTGGTCTTTAACAGCGGCTTCATCGTATGCTGAGGCAAAATCCCGTTTAATCCACCTGGAAGGAACATCAGGATGCCGCTGAAATCTGCCGTTTATTCAGCTCTCTATGCAGTCATGCCGCCCCGACTGACTTTGGCTACCAGTAGTTTGTTACTGGCCTGCACCCTCGGCGCTCTGCCTGCGCATGCGCTGCAACTCAAAGCCACCACCATCAAACTAGAACACCCGGCCAACGGCAGTGTATTGCGCATGCCTGGCCAGCCAGTATTGCTGGTCTCAGGCCACAACCATGAATTCCGCTGGCTCAGCCGGGTTGACTACGCCAATAACAGCACGGAACAAATCGCTTTGCCGGTGCAGGTACAGTTTTTTCAGGCCGCAACTTTGGCCGGTCACCATGGCAGTCAGCTGGTGGCGATGGGGCAGGACGCTTTGTGGCATTATCAGACTGACAGTAAAAAGTGGCGGCAATTAGCCAGTGCGCCTTCAGCCTATCCGGTGACCGATGCCAAGCGGATGTTAACGCTGGAGTTTACCGCTGATTTGAACCAGGATGGCCTGACCGATTTTCTGCTGCCGGATTTTCGCGCTCTGCAGGTGCTGATGCAGCAAAAAGACGGCACTTTCCGCACTTATGCTCTGCCAATCACCGCACAAATGCAGATTTTTGAGAAGGACCCGGATTTTTTCCTGAAAACACCGCGTCAGGTTGATTACACGTTGGATGGCCGCACCGATATCGTGTTTAACGTCGACGATAATCTGTGGGTCTACCCACAGCAGCCAGACGGCAGCTTTGCCAGCACCGCGACGGTGGTGCCGCTTGGGGTTGGTCTGACGCCGGACGTACAGGCGCAACAACGCGGCGGCGATGGTCGCAGTTATGAAGGCCTTACTATCACCCGGCTCGAGCGGTTACTCGACTTAAATGGCGATAAAGTCGCCGATTTAGTCGTGCAACAACAGCATTATGTTGATGTGATGGAGCAGAAATACAGCTATCGCATCCACTATGGCCGTAACGACAATGGCAAGCTGGTATTCCCGACCACCGCCGATCAGCAAATCAATACCACAGGTGTGCAGTTTGATGTGCAGTTTGCTGATTTAGACGCCGACGGCCGGTTAGATTTTTACACGCCGGCGGCTGAGATTGGCATCAGCAAAATCGTGTCGGCGCTACTGACTGGGTCTGCTTCGGTCGACTGGTTGTTCTACAAACAACAGGCCGACGGCAGTTTTGGCACTAAGCCGGTGCATCGCCAGGAAGTGGATGTCGGCATTTCGCTCGGCAGTGGCCAGTTTAACCTGCCGGTGACGGCGGTATTAAAAGGCGCTGATGGCAAAGCAACCTTAGTGAAAGCCGAAGATGACGACACTTTACGTAGTTACGCCCCGGTTGGCGCGAAGCTGTTTTCAGATAAAAGTACCCGGCAGAAAATTAAACTGCCAAAACGGGCCATCAACCTGCTGGTGCATGACTTAAACGATGATGGCAAAGAAGATCTGGTGCTGCCGTTTGGCGCGCAGGAAGCCAAAGGCCAGACCAATCAAATCACCATTTTATTGCAATAAACCACAAGGAAAAGCGGATGAAGCTGGTAAAAAGTGCGGTGTTATTATTCGGTTTGGCTGGTGTTGGCGCTGGCGTTGGTGTAGCACAGGCGGCGCCAACTGCGGTGATTGAAACCACGATTGGCACAATGAAGTTTGATTTGCACCAGCAAGCGGCGCCGCAAACTACAGCGCGTTTTATTGAATTGGCCAAAGCCGGCTGGTACAACGGCAAATCTTTTTATCGTGTGGTGAAAGGCCATGTCGCCCAGGCCGGTATCAATGACGACAATCATCCCGACCATCAAAAATACCGCGTCCCGGCCGAATTCTCCGATAAGCTCCCGCACATCCGCGGCAGCCTCGGCATGGCCCGCGACGAAGACCCCAATAGCGGCAGCACCGAGTTTTTTATCTGCTTAGAACGCCGCGCGCATCTCGACGGCAAATACACCAATTTCGGCCAGCTGACCGACGGTGACAAAGTGCTGGATGCCTTTGCCGCGCTGCCAGTGGAAGAAAAATGGATCGACAATCCCGGCGCAAAACCTATTGCCTTTCATAGCCCCAAACAGCCAGTGCTGATTAAGCAGATCCGGATTGAGCCTTGAGTGGTGGGTTGTGCGGTGTGTTGTTTGCTGTTAGTTGCTTATGCATTGAAGTCATAAACGTTTGCTAAGGATCTGTGGGAAACGGCTCGGACGATTACAACAGACTGGGCGTCACACGATGGGCGTCACACGCACGCCGTAAATACTCCTGGGTCTCACAGACATGTAGGCTCGTCAGCCGCTTTCCGGGGTTTTGCAGAGCAAAACCCGTTCAGTCGGCAGCAAGTCAGATTGCTGACTTGCTGAGATCCCGTCTTCACCCTGCCACAGAGGGTCTGCTTTTGTAATCATTCGGCCGTTTCGAGAGTTCAGTTGAATCGTCGCGTTGTGCCAATTGCAGACGTTTGTGAAACTTCCTGTACGGCGGCGCTTCGCTTGCACGTACCTACCGCCGCGATGTGAGCGTAGGTACGGTAAGCGAAGCGCCACCGTACATAACATATTTGATTGTCTGCACTTCGCTCACAGCAGTCTTCTCCAAACCCCAACAAACCCAACACCGGTAGCCACGGAG
>CBFGPY010000519.1:0-2967 GCA_965650755.1 uncultured Chromatiaceae bacterium
GATCACCAATCTGATCAAGTAAATGGCTGAGCTGTTCGGTACTTTGCGCCTGGACCACGGCAATCAGGTCATATTCGCCGCTGATGGCATAAAGTTCAGCGATTTGGGGGATTTGCTTCAGCTCGTTATTGGTTTTGACCGTCAGTTTTTGTTTCACTTTAATCGACACATGCGCCGACACTAAAGATTTGGTGTAGCTGTCGCCATAGTCCAGCACGTAACCGCGAATGACGCCGGTTTGCTCCAGCCGGGCGATGCGGGTCTGTACCGTCGAGCGGGATAAATCTAACAGCCGCGCCAGATCAGACACGCTGGCCCGCGCGTTGGTGCGCAGCAGCGCTAACAGTCTTTCATCTTCTTTGCTTAGCATTTTGCTAAAACACTCCGTCATTATGGTAAAACAAATCGTACATTTGCTGATTATGATACTGCAGTTTGACGACCCTGCCCAATATAATAACGTAATACCGCCCCGGAATGCCGCATGCCTGCACAGTACCAGCAGTTAGCACAGTAACACCGGGGCTTCAAAAAGCCGCTTTAGACGGCGACAGCACTCACGAGGAATTCGCAATGCAATTAACCCGCGCCCTGTTTGATGAAGTTATGGTCCCCAACTACGCCCCGTCGCCGATTATTCCGGTACGTGGCCTCGGCTCCCGCCTGTGGGACCAGCAGGATCGCGAGTTTATCGATTTTGCCGGCGGTATCGCCGTCAACTGTCTGGGCCACTGCCATCCGGTGCTGGTCAAGGCGCTGACCGAACAAGCCAATAAGTTATGGCACTTATCCAATACTATGACCAACGAGCCGGCGCTGGCTCTAGCGCAGCGTCTGGTTGACACCACTTTCGCGGAAAAAGTTTATTTCGCCAACTCAGGCGCCGAAGCCAACGAAGCAGCGCTGAAGCTGGTGCGCCGCGTTGCACTGAACAAATTCGGTGCAGAGAAATCCCAAATCATCGCTTTTAAAATGGGTTTCCACGGCCGCACACTGTTTACTGTGACTGTCGGTGGTCAGCCGGCTTACTCTGACGGCTTCGGGCCAAAACCAGCCGATATTGACCACGCCGAATACAACAATCTGGATAGCTTAAAAGCGCTGATCTCGGATCGCACCTGTGCTGTGGTGTTAGAGCCACTGCAAGGCGAAGGCGGCATCATCAGCCCCAGCAAAGAATTCATTCAGGGCGTGCGTGAACTCTGTGACCAGCACAATGCGCTGCTGGTATTTGATGAAGTGCAAAGCGGTGTTGGCCGCACGGGCGAGCTGTATGCTTATATGGGCCTTGGCGTCACGCCGGACGTGTTAACCACAGCGAAAGCGCTGGGCGGCGGCTTCCCGATTGGCGCTATGCTGACCACTACAGAAATTGCCAAACATTTAGTTGTTGGCACCCATGGCAGTACTTATGGCGGTAACCCGCTGGCCTGCGCCGTAGCGCTGGCTGCTTATGACACTGTCAACACGCCGGAGGTGTTAAACGGCGTCAAAGCCCGTGAGAAGCTGTTTAAAGACGCGCTGCATGCTATCAACACCAAATACCAGGTGTTCAGTGAAGTACGCGGTCAGGGCCTGCTGATTGGCGCTGCGCTTAATACCGAATGGGCCGGCAAATCACGTGATTTTATGCTGGCTGCGGCCGAACAAGGCCTGCTGGTGCTGATGGCCGGCTACAACGTGGTGCGTTTTGCGCCGTCGCTGGTCATTCCGGAGCAGGACATTCTGGACGGTATGGCACGTTTTGAAGCGGCCATTGCCAAACTGGTCGCAGCACGCGGCTGATCTATGACTTTACAGACCGGTGCCTGGCGCCGGCTTTGTTCAGGATGTAAACAATGTTATTGATCCGCCCTATTACCCAAGCCGATTATCCGGCGCTGATGCAAATCGCCATCGAGTCCGGTGCCGGTTTCACTTCGCTGCCGGTCAACGAGCAAAAGCTGAAACAAAAAATCGCCCATTCTGAGCACAGTTTTGGTATCGATACCGAGCAGCCCGGCAATCAGGGTTATTTATTTGTACTGGAAGACACAGAAACCGGTGAAATTTTAGGTACCTCCGGCATTGAAGCCTCAGTGGGGCTTACCACGCCTTTGTATCATTTCCACAAAAGTACTGTGGTGCATCACAGCAACGAGCTGAACGTCTATAACCCGGTGGAAGTGTTGACCATGTGCAACGACTACACCGGTGTGTCAGAGATTTGTACGCTGTTTTTGCGCGAACCTTACCGCAGCGGCATGTACGGCAGGTTTTTATCCAAAGTCCGGTTTATGTTTATGGCGGAGCACCCAAAGCGTTTCTCGAAAATCGTGATTGCTGAGATGCGCGGTGTCGCTGACGAAAACGCCCTGCCACCGTTCTGGCAATGGCTGCAGTCTTATTTCTTCAGCATCGATTTCCCGACCGCCGACCATATGATTGGCATCGGCAACAAAGGTTTTATCGCTGATTTGATGCCGCGCCATCCGATTTATGTATCGTTGTTGCCAAAATCAGCGCAGGACGTGAGTGGTCAGGTGCATGTCAACACGGCGCCGGCGCTGAAACTTTTAGAAAATGAAGGTTTTATCCACCGTGGCTACGTGGATTTGTTCGACGCCGGCCCGACTGTGGAAGCGCAGCTGAAACAAATCAAATCAGTACGCAGCAGTCATCGCATCAAAGTGGCGATAGGTATGCCGGCTGAAGGCCCGACACTGGCGATCTCCAATCCGCAAGTGGCTGGTTTTCGCGCCACTATCAGCAATCAGGCGCAGCTTGATGGTGATGTGTTGATTATCACCCAGGCTATCGCCGATGGCCTGCAAGTCAATGCCGGCGATGAAGTGCGTTATTTAAATCTGGACAGAGGTGCCAAATGAGTCAGGCAACAAGCGTTATTCAGGGTTTACAGCTCATCGACGGCAAATGGCAGCAAGGTGCAGGCGCTTTATTTCAGTCAGTTGACCCGGCGACTAACCA
>CBFGPY010000520.1:0-2950 GCA_965650755.1 uncultured Chromatiaceae bacterium
CTGGTCTTTGACCTGCTGCCAGGCCTTATGCAATTTCTCCAGCAATACCGGACTAGTAGCGGGATGCGCGGCAAGATACAGGTATTTTTCCAGCGCATGGGCAGTAAAAACCCGGCGTAAGCCGGCGCCCCGGTCTGGCAATTGCTGCACATAAATATCAGACACCAACATCAAATCAATCCGCCCCAGCTCCAGCATTTGTTGCAGCTGGTGGTTGTGGCCGACCACCACCAGATTGCGGCTTTCGCGAAAACCCTGTTCGCGCAGATAGTGATAATTGGCCTGACCGTTTTCCACTCCCACGACATATTTCAGCGCACTGTTTAAACCGTCTGCCTGCACTTCGGGTCTGTGACTGCTGGTGTAAAATGACACCCGCATCGGGCACAAAGGTGCGATCCAGGCAAACTGGCTTTCGCGTTCTTCAGTGCGTAACAGCGAAAAAATCAGCGTATCCGGCGTGGAACGGGCGGTTTTAAATGCACGCGCCCATGGCATTACGTCAATCTGATAAGGCAGTTGTGCCGCCGTCATAATCTGCCGGACTATATCGACGGACCAGCCGCTGATGGTCTTGTCCTGCACCTGCTGATAAGGCGGAAACACTTCGGTCACCAGCTGGACCGGTGCGTCTGCGAGCACGTTGCCATGGACCAGCCATCCCACGAGAAAAATCTGCCAGCGCATGCGTCTGTTCTTTTGCCAACCGGAATTTTTTTAGCATAGGTGTCGATGGCCTGAGGCGCCAGCAGGACGATATTTGTACCTTATTCTGCAATGACTAATGGTGCTTTATTCGGTATGATAGTTGCGTTTTTGTTAGCAAAAGGTCGTTGTGTGATGTGGAAATGGATGTCGATGTTGGTTTTGCTGGCGGTCGCCCTGCGGTGGTTTTGGCCTGAGTATCAGCGTGTGCCGGCAGAACAGCGGAACTTCGCCGATAACAGTCAAAGTCTTTCGCCATTTCCCTCAGCACTGCCAGTCGTGGCAGCAGAACGGCAGGAAGTGCCTGCCACAGCCACCAGTTCCTTATCTGCAGTGCAGAGTTGCCCGGAACCGAAGCAGCTGGCGGAGCAACTGGCGACACTGCGTGCCTCCCGGCAACATCAGAGCGACACTCTGAAGCGGATGATGCAGGATGCACAGCTGCAGCCAGAGTTGCAGCTGCAATATGTGCGCGAACTTGGTGGCGATATTGCAGTACTGCGGCCGCAGGGCCGGCAAGCTCAGGATGGTCTTCTGCTGCTGATGCAACAGCGTGAACCGCTGACAAGTATCGCTACCAGTGATTTGGCGCAGGTCAAGCGGGCTACTGAGCAACATGATTACCGCGCGCTGCAAGACTGGTTGCAGCAATATCCGCAGCCGGCGGACATTGCCAAGCTTGGCTTTATGGAATTAACCATACTGCAGGTGATACTGCAGTTAGATCCAGAGCTGCAGCCTGTGCAGTTACAGCAATTGCTCGACAGTGGTTTTAAGGCTGGTTTTATCGATTTATTGTTAGTCAGTCGCACGGGCCGCGACCTGCAAATTATCGATATGTTGCAGCAGTCTTATGCGGGCGATTTAACTGTCAGCTGGCTGGAAAACCAGCGGTTATTGAATCTGACACTGCTGGCGGCGCAACGCGCCGACACCACCTTGTTTGATTATTGGCTGGCACAGGGGGTGCCTGCTGCATTTGGTCCGCTGGATGACAATGCTTTTGATTTGCTGCCGCTGCCGGCCAGTCAGGAACAGCTGCAACAGCAACTCCCGTTGATCCGCACCTTATTACGTCTGCAACTGGCGCCGGTATCGGCTGAGCGGCAATGGTTTTGGTTGCAACAGCTGCCAGAGGCTGAAGCGGCGCAATTGCAGGCGTTATTACAACACGAGCCGGTGGCAGCCGACCCGCTTGGTTCTGCAGCAAGTGCTTCCGTCAGTCGGGCGTTAAGGCAGACCAGCGAGCAAATCAACCAGACATTAACCCAGCTGTGGCAATGTCAGGGGCAAAGTCAGTTACCGGCGATCCTCACCGTGCCGGAGCCGGAGAGCGCGCTGCAACGGCTACTGCAGTTTAACGACAATATGCTGAAACGAGTCAAAACAGACGCGTACTATGTGGCGGAGGTCAGAAAGTTTGAACAGACCACAGCGCAAATACAGCAATATATCCGCCAGGCAAACTGGCAGGGCCTGGATGCGTTTATGCAGACACAAATCAAAGACCGCAATAGCGTGTACTTCAATAACGAACGCTTTGCTCGGGAATATATGTTGCACCAGCTGCTGCAGCTGCAGGCGCCAGCAGACGAAGTAGTGAAAAGGCTCAGATTCTTTGATGACAGGATACCGCCAACGGTGATCACATTGATCCAGACCAGTCAGGATCCCAAGCTTATGCCTGCACTTCAAAAAGCCGGTTATCACATCCCCGCTTTAGCAGTGCCAAGGCCCAAGGCTAAGGATTAACCAGCATGTGTTGCCAGTCGCGCAGCACCTTGGCGCGGTCCGTTTCGGCAAAACTTTGCAGCATCAGTTGCTGATAATCTTTGTTCGCGGCCTGGTGGCGAATGCTCTGGTTCAGTAAGGCGACGATTTTTTCGCCTTGTGGCGTGCGGGAGCAGGCAAAATGGACCGCATTGTACGGCTCTGCTTCGGCGAGTGGCCAATAACGCAGCGCATTGCTGCTGCGCGCGGCAATTTTGGGGTATTCCAGCATCAGGTCAACAAAACCTTTGTGTAGCATTGGCAGCATACTGCCGACAAATTCACCAGCGCTGCTGCGGGTATAAATGGCTGGATGGCCCTGATGTTGTTGCAGGATGGCATCGAGTTGGTCGCCATAACTGCGATTGAGCTCAATACCGACTAATGGCGGACGCTTCAGCTCTAGCAGTTGTTTCAGACTGATTTTGCCTTGCGCATCTTGCAGCTGTTCAAGTTGAGTTTGCCAGCGCGATTG
>CBFGPY010000521.1:0-2949 GCA_965650755.1 uncultured Chromatiaceae bacterium
CGTGGCCGAACAGGAAGTGCAGGCTGCCATCAATACCGCCAGTTCGTTATTGCCCAACGATATGCCGATCCCGCCGGTGTACCGCAAAGTCAATCCGGCCGATGCGCCTATTCTGACGCTGGCGGTCAGTGCCAAAGCGATGGCGTTACCGCAAGTCTATGATTTGGTTGATACGCGGATGGCGCAGAAACTGGCGCAGGTCAATGGTGTCGGCATGGTCAGCCTGGCTGGCGGCCAGCGCCCGGCGATTCGGGTCAAAGCCAATCCTTCGGCGTTAGCAGGGCTTGGCCTGACCATGGACAGCCTACGCAGCGCTATTGTTGCCGCCAATACTAACCAGCCAAAAGGTAACTTTGACGGCCCGTTCCGCTCGACCATGCTGGAAGTCAACGACCAGTTAAGCTCTACGGCTGAATATGAACAGCTGATCGTCGCCTTTAAAGGCGATGCGCCGGTGCGGCTTGGTGACGTGGCAAAAATTGAACAAGGTGCGGAAGACCGTTTTCTGGCGGCCTGGGCCAATCAAAGTGCGGCGGTGCTGATTAATATTCAGCGCCAGCCTGGCGCCAACGTGATTGAAGTGACTGACCGGGTACGTGAGTTATTGCCGCAGCTGACCGCCACGCTGCCGGCCGAGCTCGATGTATCTATCCTCAGCGACCGTACTGAATCCATTCGCGCCGCAGTGCGCGACGTGCAACACGAACTGCTGTTTGCTATTGCGTTAGTGATTGCGGTGACCTTTGTGTTTTTACGCACTATTCCGGCCACTATCATTCCGTCACTGGCGGTGCCGCTGTCGATCATCGGTACTTTTGCCGTGATGTATCTGCTGGATTTCTCCATCAACAACCTGACGCTGATGGCGCTGGTGATAGCGACCGGTTTTGTCGTCGACGACGCCATCGTCATGCTGGAAAACATTGCCCGCCATCGTGAGCAAGGTGCATCGGCGCTGGATGCAGCGAAAAACGGCGCGAAAGAAATTGGGTTTACGCTGATTTCATTAACCTTCTCCTTGATTGCGGTGCTCATTCCGCTGCTGTTTATGGCCGATGTGGTCGGCCGGTTATTCTTTGAATTTGCCGTGACACTGGCGGTGGCGATTTTGATTTCGTTGCTGGTGTCGTTAACGCTGACGCCAATGCTCTGTGCGCACTTGCTGAAAACCTTACCGCCACACGACGATGGCAGCGGCTTTATGGCGCGGGTGATCCGCCGTTATGGCGAGATGCTGCAATGGGTTTTAGCGCATCAGCGCCTTGGGATGCTGGCGATGCTGGCCAGTGTGGCGTTAACCGCTGTGCTGTATCTCGCGGTACCAAAAGGCTTTTTCCCGGTACAGGACAGCGGCGTCATTCAGATAGTCACTGAAGCGCCGCAGGATATTTCCTTTGCCGCCATGACCGAGCGGCAGCAGCAGCTGGCAGCGGCGTTGCAGGACGACCCGGCCGTAGCGAGCCTGAGTAGCTTTATCGGCGTGGATGGCAGCAATGTCAGCCTCAATGCTGGCCGTATTCAGCTGAACCTGAAATCACACAGTGAGCGCGACGAACATGCGCTGGCGGTGATCGACCGCTTGCGTGACAAAGCCGCGCAGGTGCCGGGTATCACCGCCTGGTTCCAGAGTGTGCAGGAGCTGAGTATCGAAGACAAAATCAGCCGCACCCAATATCAGTTCACGCTGACGTCGCCCGACAGCGAAGTGCTGGCGCAGTGGCTGCCAGATTTGATGAGCGCCCTCAAAGCGCGGCCAGAACTCGCCGATGTGGCAGATGATTTAGCCGAAAACGGCCTGCAGGCTTATGTCGATATCGACCGCACGGCGGCAGCGCGGCTTGGCATCAGCGTGAGCCAAATTGGCACTGCGCTGCAAAGCGCTTTTGCTCAGCGCCAAATCACCACGTTGTTTACGCAGGCCAACCAATACCGCGTCATTCTGGAAGTCGACCCGGACCAGGCGCAGGGTTTAGATGCGCTGGATAAACTTTTTATCAATACCGCGTCTGGCAGCCCGGTGCCGCTGTCATCCGTTGCCACAGTGACACAAAAACCAGCGCGGCTGTTGATTAACCATCAGGGCCAGTTCCCGGCCGTGACGCTGTCGTTTAACCTCGCCGAAGGTTATTCACTCGGTGATGCGGTGGCGGCGATTGAACAGGTACAGCAGGATTTACAGCTGCCGGCGTCAATGGAGCTGACCTTTCAGGGCGCGGCGGAAGCCTTTCGTGCCAGTCTCAGCAATACCTTGTGGCTGATTCTGGCTGCTGTGGTCACCATGTACATAGTGCTTGGCGTGTTGTATGAGAGCCTCATCCACCCGGTGACGATTTTGTCGACTTTACCTTCGGCGACTGTCGGCGCGCTGGCGGCTTTGCTGCTGACCAACCGGCCTTTGGACCTGATTGCTGTCATTGGTATTGTGCTGCTGATAGGCCTGGTGAAGAAAAACGGCATCATGATGGTCGACTTTGCCTTAGAGGCGCAGCGTAGCCGCGGTTTGTCGCCACAGCAGGCGATTTATGAAGCGGCGCTGCTGCGCTTCAGGCCTATTCTGATGACAACTCTGGCGGCGTTGTTTGGTGCTATTCCGCTGTTACTGGCAACCGGTTCCGGTGCTGAGCTGCGTCAGCCGCTCGGGTTAGTGATGGTCGGTGGTTTGCTGGTCAGTCAGGTCCTGACGCTGTTCACCACGCCAGTGGTGTATTTATGGTTTGACCGGCATTTCAGCCGCAAAGCTGCGGTGACGGCGGAGGCGCTATGAAACTGAGTCTGGCGCTGATCCAAAGACCCATCGCCAACAGTTTATTGGCGCTGGCGATAGTATTGCTCGGGTTTTTAAGTTATCGCGCTTTGCCGGTCTCGCCGCTGCCGGCGGTGGATTTTCCGATGGTGGTGGTGACTGCCAGTTTACCGGGTGCAAGCCCGGAAGCGATGGCGGCAACAGTC
>CBFGPY010000522.1:0-2945 GCA_965650755.1 uncultured Chromatiaceae bacterium
GCGCTGGCCTGAGTCGCTGGCACCGGAGCGCCTAATTGCAACACTTCGGGTTTCCGACTGCGCATCTGGGTTAATTTCACTCCAGGGCTGCTTTTCAGTACATCCTGCAGCAATGGCAACATTTGTTCCGGACTGACATAACGACCAGTCAACTGTTTGATCTGCTGATTTAACTGCTCCCGCTGCTGCTGCCGTGCAGTGATTTGACTGCGCACCTGCTCGTTTGGATCGCTGTTGAGCACCTGCAATACAGCATCCACCTGCTGCTGCAGTTGCGCCATCTGGCCCAGCGTCATTTTTTGCTGTTGTTGACTGGCCTGCAACGACCGCCACAATGGTTCGGCCACAGAGAGAGTCCCGACCCATAACAACATGGCCAGCACCGCGAAAAAAATCAGCCGGCGTTCGCGTAGTTGCAGCTGCATATACTGTTCACAGAGTTGTTGCCAGCGATTCATCGCATGCCCTCCGTCACTGCGGCCTCAGTGCTGCTTACCCTAAACTGCAGATAGTCCTGAGACATGGGTTCAAAAGACACCGTCGAAAAATGCTGACCGCTGAACTGCGGGCTCTGCCCCAATTGCCTCAGCCACTGTGGGACCAGAGCGGCATCCCGGGTGACACCGTCAAATTCGATACCGGCTTTACCAAGGCGGAAGCTGCGTAGCCAGAACTGCGGTAAATCCTGTGCACTGAGTTGATGTAACACTGCGGCATATTGCGGTGGTCGTGCTTGTTGGTCGGCGGTCAGATACTGCAACAGCTGTTGTTTTTGCGCGATTTCTGTATTGAGTAGTTCCGCTTGTTGCAGTAATGACTGCTCTGGCTGCCGGTTATCCAGCGCTTGCTGTAAATTGGCTAACTCTTCTGACTTTTGCTGCACCGCAGTCTGGATTTTCTCAGTTTGTTGCCGTTGCTGCTGCAGCTGATATTGCAAGGTCCCGGTAGTGCCGGCAATCAGCAACAACACCAAAGTGCTGCTACGCAATAACGTCGGCAAGCCAAAGCGCTGCGGCACTGGCTGTAACGCGGGTTGATACAAATTAATGCGTTGTTTCAACTGAGGCCTCCGCGCTTAGCAATAACTCCAAAGCGCCGGCCAGCGGCAACCAATAATCCGCCTGTTCGGCCAGGCTGCTGCCCGGCAAGTAGGCAGAAACATCCAGAGCCCGTACCTGAGTAAAACCATTTTGCACAAAATATTGCAGGATCGCCGGTAACTCCGGACTGGGTAATAAAAACAGAATCTCTTTGACTGGTGCCTGCCGCATCTGTCCTTCGAAAAAATCCAGTGAACGTTGTACTTCCAGTAGCAGATTGTCGAGTAAACCCAGACTCAATTCGTTGTAGCTCAGCAAGTCAATCCGGTTAAAACCTCGTAGTTTCCGGCTGACATATAAAATGCCGTTGCGCACAATCTGGATATTGAGTTCTTGTCCTGGCTGATGGCTGAGTAACAGCACGGCTTGTGGCTGTACGGGCAATAAATTACGGGCCAGCCACTCATCCGGCTGTATATTGACTAGCTGCGCCGGGCCCTGCTGCAACATTTTGCACAAAGGCGCTAACAAGCTGCGTGAGCTGGCAACGACCTGAATTTTGGCCTGTTGCTGATTCGATTGTTCCGCCACGTCACAATAATCAACAATTAAATCATCGGTTGGAATACTGACCAAATCCCGGATTTGCCAGGGTAAAGCCTGCAGTATTTCAGCTTCGGCCAATGGCGGTTTATCCAGCTGCACCAACTGATAACAATCGGCACTCAGCACCAGACACAGCGCGGTATTCTTCGGCAACTCACGGGCCAATTGACTACAGGCATTGACGCGTTGCTGATTATCGACCAGGCGTACAGTTTCCGTTTTTAGCACCGCTTGGTCAGCAGTGCGGACCAATACCAACTTGAGCTGTTCGGCCTGCAGGTAAATAGCGGCGATCTGCGCGGGCTGGCGAGGCCGGCTGGCTGAACTGCGGAACTTCTGCGCAAATTTCTGTATCATGCAAACACTCTGACACCTTATTGATCTGGTTTTGCCGGGTCTGGCTGCATTTGTGGATTCACCGTTTTATCGTCAACACTGGCAACAGATTTTCCTGCCACTGCTGGAGCAATCTCAGACTGAGCTGTGGATCTGCCACCTGCACTGTCTGGTCCCTGCGATTGCGGGTAATAAATGGTTAAAACTAAAGTACCATATCCAGCATATACAACAATATGAAAAAACGGGAATTCTGACCTTCGGCGGGGCTTTCTCTAACCACCTGGCGGCTGTCGCTGCAGCAGGAAAAGCCTTTGGCTTTCAAACGCATGCGATTGTACGACACGACTACGTGGTCACCAATCCGACTTTAGCCGCGTGTCAGGCGCATGGCATGCAGCTCAGTTTTGCCGACCGGCAGGGTTACCGCCAACGTGATCAGGCCGAATATCTGGCGATGTTGCAGCAACAATTCCCGAACTGGCTGATAGTGCCGGAAGGTGGCACCAGTGTACTTGGCTTACAAGGCGTGGCTGAACTGCCATTGGCGCAGACCCCAAATGGTCCTGCTGATTTGATTGTCTGCGCAACTGGCAGTGGCGGCACTGTCGCAGGTCTGGCGTTAGGACACCCGAGTATACCGGTGCTCGGTATCAATGTAGTGCAAGATCCCGAACTGGCGTCCCGTATTAACGCCTTAGTGCCGCAGCAACATAACTGGCAACTGATACCAGATTGCAGTGGGCTCCGGTATGGCCGTTTTGATCAGAACACTCTCGATCTTTGTCTGGAACTGAGTACACAGAACTTGCCGTTAGAGCCGATCTACACCGGTAAAGCCCTGCGGACTTTGTTGCGACTGCTGGAACAACAACAGCTTGAGCCCGGCCAGCGAATAGTATTTTTTCATACGGGCGGATTGCAGGGATTGGATGGTCTCTTGCAGCAACAACGCATTTCAGC
>CBFGPY010000523.1:0-2942 GCA_965650755.1 uncultured Chromatiaceae bacterium
TTATTTGCCACTGTTTGCACAAAGCACCGGTTCGTTGTTCTCTTACCTGCCGGATGCCACACGCATTCTGGCCTTTGGCGATTTAGAAGCGAGCGCCCAGCGCTTTTGGCAGGACGTGCAAAACCGCTATCAGGACAGGTCGATTGACCTGCTGCGGCCGATTCTTCCGCCCAAAGAGTTGTATTTTAGTGTTGAGGAACTGTTTGGCCTGCAAAAAGCCTATAGCCGCATCCGGTTATCCAGGGCAGAGCTGCCGGTCAAAGCCGGCAGCAGTAATGTCCCTGCGGCAGTGCTGCCGGATTTAACGGTGAATCATCAGCTGGCCGAGCCGTTGGGTGCACTGCGGCAGTATCTCGCCACTATCAAGCAACAACAAGGCCGCGCAGTATTTCTGGTGGAATCCGAAGGCCGGCGCGAAAGCCTGCTGCAGTTATTGAATAAAAGCAGTATCCGTCTGACCCAACTACCGGACTTACAGGCAGTGCTTTCCAGCGACGCCGATGTCGCTATTACTGTGGGCGCGCTGGAACAAGGCGTTGAGCTGCGTTTACCGGCGCCGCTTGCGCTGATTAGCGAAAACGAACTGTTTGGCCAGAAAGTCAGTCAGCGCCGCCGGCGTAAACACAGCCAGCAAATTTCCAGCGAAACCATTATCCGTAGCCTGGCCGAATTATCGATTGGCCAGCCGATTGTGCATTTGCAGCATGGCGTTGGCCGTTATCTGGGCTTACAAGTGCTGGAAGCGGCCGGCATTGTCGCTGAATTTGTCACTATCGAATACGCCGGCGGCAGCAAACTCTATGTCCCGGTGTCGGCGCTGCATTTGCTGAGCCGTTATTCCGGCACAGAGCCCGAACATGCGCCGCTGCATAAACTCGGGCACGACGCCTGGGACAAAGCGCGGCGTAAAGCGGCGGAAAAAGTCCGGGACGTGGCCGCTGAACTGCTGGATGTCTATGCGCTGCGCGCCAGCCAAAAAGGCTATGGCTTTAAAATTAATGCCGAATCCTATTCGCGCTTTGCTGATGGTTTTCCTTTTGAGGAAACCGCCGACCAGCTCGATGCGATTAATGCAGTACTGAGCGACATGCAGGCGCCGCGTGCTATGGACCGGCTGGTTTGCGGTGATGTTGGTTTTGGTAAAACCGAAGTGGCGATGCGTGCTGCCTTTGTGGCGGTGGACGATGGCCATCAGGTCGCCATTCTGGTGCCTACCACCTTGCTTGCCCAGCAACATTTTGAGAATTTCCGTGACCGTTTTGCCAACTGGCCGGTGCGGGTGGAAGTGTTATCACGTTTTATCAGCGCCAAAGAGCAAAAAGCCATTCTGGCCGACGCCGAAGCCGGCAAAGTCGACATCCTGATTGGCACGCATAAATTACTGCAGGACGACATTAAATTTCGTGAACTCGGGCTTTTAATCGTCGACGAAGAACACCGTTTTGGGGTGCGGCAAAAAGAGAAAATCAAGGCACTGCGCGCCAATATCGACATTCTGACCTTAACCGCCACGCCTATCCCACGCACCTTAAATATGTCGTTATCCGGCATGCGGGATTTATCCATTATCGCCACGCCGCCGGCGCGCCGGCTCGCGGTGAAAACCTTTGTCCGCGAATATGAAAACGGCCTGGTACGCGAAGCGGTGCTTCGGGAAATTCTGCGCGGCGGTCAGGTGTATTTCCTGCACAATGACGTCGCCAGTATCGAAAAAACCGCCACCGACTTACAAACCCTTGTGCCGGAAGCCATCATTGGCATCGCCCACGGTCAGATGCCGGAGCGGGAACTTGAACGGGTGATGGCCGATTTTTACCATCAGCGCTTTAACCTGTTGCTATGTTCGACCATCATTGAAACCGGGATCGACGTGCCGACCGCCAACACCATCATCATCAATCGCGCCGACAATTTTGGCCTGGCCCAGCTGCATCAGCTGCGGGGCCGGGTCGGCCGCTCGCACCATCAGGCTTATGCCTATTTGCTGACACCACCGCCAAAACGCTTAACGGTGGATGCACAAAAACGCCTCGAAGCCATCTCCAGCCTGGAAGATTTAGGCGCAGGTTTTGCCCTCGCCAGCCACGACTTAGAGATCCGCGGTGCCGGGGAACTATTGGGCGATGATCAAAGCGGTCAGATTGAATCTGTTGGTTTTACACTCTACATGGAAATGCTGGAAGAAGCCGTACAGGCACTGAAAGAAGGCCGTGAGCCGAGCCTCGACATGATGCTGAGCCAACAAACCGAACTGGATTTAAAAATTCCGGCGCTGCTACCCGATAAGTTTATCCCGGACGTCAGTCTGCGGTTATCCTTTTACAAACGCCTCGCCAGTTGCAAAGATGCACAGGAACTGGATGAGATTCAGGTGGAACTGATTGACCGTTTTGGCCTGTTACCAGATGCAGCAAAACATCTGGTGGCGCTGACACAGGCGCGGCAAGTGGCACAACATCTTGGGATCAGGCGCATTGAAATGAATGCCAAAGGCGGTCTGGTTGAATTTGCCGAACGCACCAAAGTGGCGCCAGCCTATATAATCCGCCTTATTCAGACGCAGTCACGGATTTATAAACTCGAAGGCGGCCAGAAGCTGCGCTTTAATATTGAAACCCCGGGCAGCAGCGAACGGCTGGCCTTATTAAAAACGATGCTGGCCGATTTCCAGGCCAACAGTCAGTGAAGTGGACCATGAACAGAACTTTGTTAAGTCAACTTGTTGTTGGAATCAGTGTGGTTGGCCTCTGTTTTGGCGCAGCCGTTTCAGCACAGGCGCAGACCAGCTTTAGTCAGGCGAACAGCGATCCCTGGTTTGAAATCGAGCTGATTGCTTTTGAACGCGGCAGTTTGAGTACTACCCTGGAGAAATTTGACCAGCAGGTAACAGCCATACCAGTCCATCGTAGTCTGGATTTGTTAAAGCCGTTGTATCAGCCGGA
>CBFGPY010000524.1:0-2927 GCA_965650755.1 uncultured Chromatiaceae bacterium
TTATCATATGGCCATCGTCGTCGACGAATACGGCGGCGTGTCGGGTCTTATCACTATCGAAGATATCCTTGAACAGATTGTCGGCGAGATTGACGATGAGCATGATGAAGTCGAAGGCTCAGATATCCGCAAACTCGGCAGTCATGTGTATTTAGTCAGCGCCTTAACGCCGCTGGATGAATTTAATGAAGCCTTTACTACTGGCTTTGACGAAGCCGAAGCCAGCACCATTGGCGGCATAGTCCTGCATGCATTTGGTCATATGCCGGTCAAAGGTGAAAGCATCAGCCTTGGCGGCCTGACTTTTAAAGTCAATAAAGCCAATAGCCGGCGGTTAGTGCAGCTACAAGTGATCAAACCAAAAACCGACAATCCCAATGACGAATAAAAGCGGCCACAGCAGCGCCGCAGGATAAATTCAGTGCGATTCAGAATCTCTGCCCGGACCGGGCTGTTGAGCCTGCTGCTTGTTGGCGCGGGCATCCTCAATACCTTTGCATTTGCGCCTTATGACTGGCACGCTCTGCCACTGCTGACGCTGACCGTATTGGCCGTAGCGTTGCGCCAGAGCCGAAGCCCGGCGCAGGCGGCATGGCTGGCCTATTGTTATGGCCTTGGCTGGTTTGGCCTTGGTGTCAGCTGGGTGCACGTCAGTATCGCTACTTTCGGCGGTATGCCGCTGATTGCCAGTTTGAGCATCATGGCGTTACTGGTTGCTTATCTGTCGTTGTTTCCGGCACTGGCGGCCTGGCTGGCAGCACGCCTCGCCAAAGGCCAACCAAACTACTGGCCTTTGCTGCTGGCTGTGTGCTGGACCTTTGCTGAAAATTTGCGCTCCTGGCTGTTTAGCGGCTTTCCGTGGTTATCGGTAGGATACAGCCAAACTGATGGCTGGCTTGGCAGTTACGCCCCGCTTGTTGGTGAAACCGGTATCACGTTTATTGTGTTATTTGCCGCCGGTAGTTTTGCCATGTTTTTCCGCCTGTCACGCAAAAGCAGCAGTTTGAATCCGCCTGACAGTCCAAACAACCTGCTGCAGCGCAGCGACAAAGCCCAGCTCGCCGTCGCCGTGTTATTGCTGGCGCTGGCACCAGTGATGGGCCAATTCAAAGGCTGGCAGCCTACTGGAGCTCAGGCCAGTGTAGCGCTGGTCCAGGGCAATATCCGTCAGGAACTACGCTGGGCACCGGATCAGGAACTGCCCACGATGAAAAAGTACATGCAGTTGACCAGGCCGCAGCTTAGCAATCGCCTGGTGATCTGGCCGGAAGCCGCTATCCCGCAGCTGGAACCGGACGCCCAGGCTTATCTGTTTAATCTGGACATGCTGGCAGCGGAAAATCAGGCGGCAGTCATCACCGGCATTCTCGATGTAAAACGCAATGGCGACGCCTACAACGGCATGATTGTGCTTGGCGATACCGGGGTGAAAAGTCAGATTTATCATTATGAAACGCACAATCGCTATCAAAAACATCACCTGCTGCCGATAGGCGAGTTTGTGCCTTTTGAGCGCTTCCTGCGCGATGTCGCACCGTTTTTTGATTTACCAAACAGCTCATTCGCCCGTGGCGAGTGGTTGCAACCCAATCTGCAGGCGAAGGGTTATCAGTTACTCGCCGCTTTGTGCTTTGAAATCGCCTTTCCACGCCAAATCCGCGCCAATTTCAGTGCTGACACAGACTTTTTGCTGACGGTCAGTAACGACGCCTGGTTTGGTGATTCGCACGGTCCATGGCAGCATCTTGAAATTGCCCGGATGCGCGCACTGGAATTTGGCCGGCCGCTGCTACGCGCCACCAACACTGGGGTCACTGCCGCGGTCGATGCCAGTGGTCAGGTGCTCGGCCAGCTGCCGCAATTTCAGGACGGCGTGTTGACGCTGGATGTGCCGTTAACCCAAGGTCGCACTGTATATAGTCTGCTCGGCGACTGGCCACTGTATTTATTGTGTCTGGCTGCAGCAGCACTGTTGTTTTGGCGCCAGCGTCAGCTAACTGCGCCTGCTGACGCCAGCGCGTCTGAATCAGCCAGTTCAGATGCCGCTCCGGCTGCGGTCGTCACCAGCACACCAGATCTTCAGGTTGCCGCAGAACACCCCTCAGAGACAACAGCGACTAAAGATCGCATCGAACCGCATTTCTGAGTCTCACGACCAGAGCCTGAGCAATGAAGCCGCTAATTTAGCGGCTTCTTGTTTTATTCAGCTTCCATCCAGTTTCAGCCGGTTAGTCTGCGGCCAAGTCAGTCGGACTTTTCGGAGAATACTATGAGCAAGATGATGATGATTGGGTCTATGTTAGGCGCTGCTGCTATTACCGCTTTAGGCGCAGTCGCCACCAATTACAACAGCCAGAAAGACAGTCAGCCACAATGGGTTGAAATAGTCGGCAGCAAAGCCCTGACCGAAACCAGCACTGAACCGCAACAACAATGCACCACCAAGAAAATCGCGAAAACCGCCCCGGTTGAAGACCAGCATGAAATTGCCGGTACTGTAATTGGTGCCGTGGTCGGCGGCGTGTTGGGCAATCAGGTTGGTGGCGGTTCAGGTAAAAAACTGGCAACAGTTGCTGGTGCAGCAGCCGGTGGTTATGCCGGTAAACAAGTCCAGGAAGACATGCAGCGCAAAGATGTCAGCTACCAGGAACAGCAAGTGTGTAAAACGGTGCAAAAAACCGTCGAAAAAACCATCGGTTATGAAGTGCGTTATCTGCACGATGGTGAGCTGAAAACCACACAGACCAGCCAGAAACCTACAGGCCGGATGTTATTGCAGGATGGCAAACTGATGGCGGTGGAACCGGTCAGTTCATAACAGTTTTGCAGTTCCCGGCAGCGCTCTGGTCATCAAAAGTTAGTTAATACTAAAGACCAAAGCGCTGCTTTTTCTTATTTCAGTTTCATCCGCAGCAATGTATTGTCTT
>CBFGPY010000525.1:0-2921 GCA_965650755.1 uncultured Chromatiaceae bacterium
ACGGTATCCAGCATCGCCTCGTCTGTGCTGTTATTGGCGTAAGCAATGCGTTGGCCGGTGACAGCAATTTTTTCAATAGCTGCTTCTGCGCTGGCATCTGCAGCAGCGTTGGCTTCTGCTGCGGCAAAGCTAGGGCTCGTGGTTAAAAAGGTGCTGGTCAAAGCCAGACTGATCAGTGATTTGCGAAACTGCACGATATTCTCCGTATTGTTATAAAATCGCGGATATTCTCTGCAGCTTCAATGACGATGGTGTGAAGTCACAGTGACAAAACTGCGACTTCGGTGTGACGGAATTACGACAACCCTCGTTCTACTTACCAAATGGCTGGAGGATAAAATGCCCGTTGGCAAGGTCCTCAGCCAGCTCAAATGAGCGCTCGGTGACTTCCTGCCAATAAGCAATACGGATTGGGTCGGCGAGCTTAGTAAAATCAGTGCGGTCCGGGATTTTACCAAACGGCAGGCTGGCAACCCATTCAGGTGTCGGTACGAGCATAGCCACTTGCTGAAAGTCTTTGGCTTTTGCCCGGCGCCAGGGCAGTGAATTATCAAACCAGCCCGGGCTTGCATGCGGATAAAAATGCGGAAACAACACCAGGCCAGCTGTCTGAAATGGCCAGGCAAAATGATAGTCGGTCAGGCCACCATCGATAAATTGGCCGGGATGCATGCCGGCGATTTCAGTGACCGGGTCTAGCACCAACGGAATAGAACCAGAAGCGAGTAGTGCGCTCTGCAGATTGGCGGTGGTAAGCGTTTGCCGGACAGTCGGTAGGTCGGCAGGCGCCGTCACACTGCTGTCTTTTTGCGCAAACAGCACACGTTGGTAATAGCGGCCTAGCCACGGCCGGTGTAACAAATTCAGAGCGGCGGTACCGGTAATTTGGCCCAGTTGGCCGACTCTGCTGGCTGAGAGGGGCCTGCCTTTTTTTTGTGCGACAACAAAATTTAGCCGGAATGTCGAATTGCTGACGACCTGCGCCAGATGTGCAGCATTAGGGAACACAGCATCAAGTACTGTTTTTGAAATAGCAGTGACTTCGCTAGTTGGTGCTATGTCCGGATAACACAAAGTGCGATATGCATCACAAAACCGCTTTGATGCAGCAGCACCATCTGTTTGGGCAAAACAGGCAAAACGCCAGGCGCCGGCTGAACTTCCGAGTAATTCTAACGGCTGCTGGCGGTGCTTAAAGAAACTACTCAGCAGATACTGATCAAGTCCGAACAGGCTAAACCACTTAGGGCCGCCACTGGCACCGACCAACATGTCGATGTCCTGTGGGCGTAAACCGTCGCGCTGGATCCGGGCATATGCATTGGCGCCTGCTAACAGCTGCAGGCGAGGGTAAGGTTTCAACAGATGCCTCCATACAAACGTTGCATCATCCGGCTGGCATATTCATCGGTCATACCGGCGATGTAGTCGCACACCGCCCGTTCGCCGCGTTGTTGTGCCGATAGTACCAGCCAGCGTTGTCGGGTGTTGGCTGGTAGCAACCGCTCTGGTTCAGCAGCAAAGGCGTCAAACAAAGCCTGAACCGTGCGTTGACCGCGAAATTCATTTTGCTGCAATTCCGGATGACGGATCACATATTGATAAATGAAATTTTTTAACAGCTGCAGGATCTGGTGTTCTGCCTGCGGTAGCACCGCATTAAAACGCAACAAAGGCTCTTCCGCTTGCGGCAGAACTTCTTTGAGTTGGATGGCGGTGATCAGCCGGTTTACCAAACTGCCGATCGCAGTTTTGCGGATATGGTGTTCACTGCGAAATAACTGTGCGCCGATTTGCTGCAGGAAAATGCGATCGTTGCTGTCCGGTTCAGCATCCTGTAGTTGCTGCTGCCATTGCTCGGCACTGACAGTGCCGGTGACCACAGCGTCCTCCAGGTCGTGTACGCCATAGGCAATATCGTCGGCCAGCTCCATGATTGACGCATCCAGCGATTTGTAACAGGAGCGCGGCATTGCACCGGATAGAATTTGGTGCTGGAAGATGTCGCGGTCAGTATTTGATAAAGGCGCCAGCACCCAATCCAGCAAAGCGGCATCTTCGCGATAAATCGCCTTTACCGGTTTGTTCAGTCCGGCAGGGATCTGCTCCGGCTGCAGTACAGGGTATTTCAACAAACCAAGTAGGGTACGCCGACATAAGTCCATGCCACCGCTTTCGGTGTAAGGCTCTAATTTACCCACAATACGAAACGTCTGGCCATTACCCTCAAAACCGCCAAAGGCACGCATTTTATGGTTCAGCGCCGTTTCTCCACCATGGCCATAAGGTGGATGCCCCAAATCATGCGCAAGGCACAGTGATTCCATCAGGGCGTCGTCCGGTAATAAAGCGATGGTTTGTGCGGCTAAAAAGGTTTTGCAGCGTAACTGGGCGACTAAAGCAGTACCGATTTGCGCCGCTTCCAGCGAATGAGTGAGACGGGTGCGGTAAAAGTCGTTCTGGCCAATGCTCATAATCTGCGTTTTTGCCTGCAGCCGGCGAAAGGCTGCACTATGCAGGATCCGCGCTTTGTCCCGTTGATAAGGGGAACGATGGTCCCCCGGTCTTTCGCCTTGGCTGGATAAATGCCGTGCAGTCCAGATGTCCATATGCTTCTCCTGTGCTTGTGACACTATCTTACTGAATTAATTAGATAACTGCGACACTCCACCTATGACAAAATAGCACTGGACACATATACAGTACATACTGTATAAAATAACAGTACCTAGTTATGACGCACCTTCAGGAGCTAATTATGCCAGTTGTCATTCAATACGTAGTGGAACGTGATGGAGAAGCCAAAATGACGTTTGCCAGCAAACAGCAAGCAGATGCATATGACAAAATGCTCGACCTCGCAGAATTGATGCAAGACATTATTGGGCGGAGTGAGATGCTTGATGAGTCGCAAACCGAAG
>CBFGPY010000526.1:0-2905 GCA_965650755.1 uncultured Chromatiaceae bacterium
CCAGATCTGCGGCTTTAGATCCAGCCAGGCGGCTAACCCGGCCTGATGGTCGAGATGGCCATGCGAATAAACAATATCCGTTACCTGTTTGCCGGGAAAGGCACTGCTAATCAACGCGCGCATCGCTGCGCCTTCTTCTTTGCTGCGTGGTGTGTCAAACAGCACTATGCCGCTGCTGCCAACGGCAAACGCCATATGGTAAGTCGAAGGTGAGCCTTCCAGCCGGTACAGCGCACCTTCCACCGGCACCACTTTTAAACCGTCACGGGCAAAGGCGGCTCTGTAGCCCGCCGGGAGCTGCCAATCCGAAGCTTTGATGCTGGCAGGTGCTAATTGCAGCGCAGTGAATTCGCGCAGCAGCCGCCCGCCGCGTGTGACGCTCACTTTCCCTGGCTGGCGCATGCCGTTGTGGGTGCTCCAGTTGCTGTACTGATATTGCAGGCCGTCCACTTCAGCTGCAGTCAGGTTGCGATCCACATCAAATTGCAACGCCACGCTGCGGCCGGCCGGATCTTTGAGTGTTTGGCCGCCTGTGGCGTCCACGGCCGACAGCTCACGCGCCTGTTTCAGTAATAACGCCGGGCTTAGCAGCAGTAAGTCGGCGTAGCCGATGCGGGCACTGTCCGGCCCCTGGCTGTCGGTTTCAGTGCCGGTGCGCCAACCGGCGAGATCCACGGTTTTTTTACCTTCAGGGCCGCCGACTTCAAGCACATGAAAAGTGATATCGCCCGGAAATGTGCTGCGTCGTTCCAGCCGATAGCGGCCCTGTTCATTTAATAGAATCTGTTGTTGCAGCGGCGCTTTTTGCTCACTTTGCTGCGGATCTGCTGCCTGCCCCTGCGCGACCGCATAACCGGACAGCTGCAGTTGCCAGTCGGCGGCGGTGGCTGTTTGGGTGAACAAACTAAAGGCGGTGAGAGCAAAAACAACACGCATCTGGTGAATACTCCGGTGGTAGCGCTGTGGCAACAGCTCTGAATTGGCTGAGGACGGAAATTACCAGACGGGTGATGCAAAGCACAAAGGCCGGAGCGGGCCGCTAAGTGCGAGTTGTAAGCGGCGGGCGCTGCGTTTGGCAGACCCGCCTTGGGAAAACCCCCGGCTGCTATTGATGGGGGCTGGTTGTTGGCGGCAACAAGGCCGGCAGCCAGTTTTTACACAAAAACAATTTGTTGCAAATTCGCCGGTTATTCGCCGCCTGCAGCCCTGATCATGCCGTGCATCGTCAGCCAGCGGCTGAAGGCGTCAAACCAGCCGGTGCTGCTGGTGGTTTTCGGGTACATGCCAAAACCGTGGCCACCTTGTTCATAAAAGTGAAATTCCACCGGTTTTTTCGCGGCAAACCAGCTTTCAATCAGGCCAAATTTGCCCTGGGAAAAAAACGGGTCGTCAGCGGCGAGCGCAATAAACAGCGGTGGCGCATCCGCCGGTACGACCACCGCATCGAGCGGGCCATAGATATTGGCGATAAAAGCCGGTTTGGTTTCTTTGTCCACCAGCGTGGTTGCCATCGTCAGCATGGCCAATCATACCGATACGTTTGGGGTCGACTTGCCACTCTTTGGCGCGGCTACGCACCAGCGCAAAAGCAGCGCGGGCATCTTCCAGCTGTGGCGAGAGCTCTGTGGCCATAGTGGCCTGATTAGGCCGCGGCGGACGGCGCGCAGCGCCGGAAAAGAGTTCAGCCATCGCTTGCTGAAAACCAGCCATATCGGCCGGGGTCTGGTTCAGCCGGTATTTCAGCACAAAAGCGGCAATGCCTTGTTTGGCCAGCGCATTGGCCACATCCCAGCCTTCGTTGTCCATCGACAGCGTACGAAAGCCACCGCCCGGCGCGACAATGACCGCAGCGCCGCTGGCTTTACCGGGGGCCGGCAAAACAGGCGTCAGGGTGGCGACTGTGACATTACGCACAAAGCGGCTGCCATATTGCGAATGCCAGGATTCCTGCGCTTTTGCGCCGGGCAGGGCGGGTGTACCGAGCGCAATGGCCTGGCTTTGATCAGGCGAGGCGATCGGCGTCATCTGGTCATTGGCTTGTGCTGAAGCCTTACCAGCGCATAACAGTAAGGCCAGCAGCAACAGCCGCCAGGTTTTTGGGTAAAAGTGGTTATTCATCGGCAGCGGGTCCTTTTGTCGTTGCAGCTTGTGCGGGGGTTTTTGTCGGGGTCGTAGTTCGGACTATGGGTTTTATCGTGCCGTCCGGATTAAAAAACACCAGGTCCAGCGCCACGGATCTGCGGTAATTGCCACCGCCCGGCAAGTCGGCATTGTGATAGGCGAGGTAGGTCTGGCCGTTAAAATCAAATAGCGCCGGATGGATAGTGGTGGTGCCGGGCAGCGGCTCCATGATGATGCCGCGATACTGCCACGGGCCTGTGGCAGAACTACTGGTGGCATAAGCCAGGCTTTCCGGAAAACCGGCGGCATACACCAGGTAATAAATCCCGTGGTGTTTCGACAGATGCGGGCCTTCTTCGAAGTTCGGTAAGCTCTCCACTTTGTGGATTTGCACCTGACTACTGTCGCGCTGCTGCATCCGGCCTTGTGCATCCAGCTGATATTTTTCGCCTTTCAGATGGACTAAATCAGCTTCCAGCTCCACCCACCATAGTTGCTGATTGCCCCAATACAGATAAGCACGGCCGTCGTCGTCAACAAAAACCGCCGGGTCGATATTACGCCAGCTGTGTTGTTTATCTTTGGCGGTATCTTCCAGCAAAATCATCGGCATGCCACGTGGGTCCGTAAAAGGCCCTTTGGGGCTGTCGCCAACCGCCACACCAATCGAAAAACCAAAAGCGCCACCGGTCTGGCCACCTTCAACCGCGGCATAAAAATAGAATTTGGTGTTGCCGCTCCCGTCTTTGCGGGCAATCACATGATGGGCATATGCGTTGCCGGT
>CBFGPY010000527.1:0-2904 GCA_965650755.1 uncultured Chromatiaceae bacterium
GAATTTATTTGTGGCATAACTGTTGCCTGCCCAACACATCAGGCCAAAAAATCAAAGGGGAACAGCAATGGGTGTATTTGATATCGGATTTGTCGCAGTGGTAGGTGCTTTTGCTTATGCTTTTTACGAGCAGCACACCAAAACCAAAGTAAAACTGGCGAACGCCAATCAGAATACCGACGATGTGCGGGCGCAGCTTGAGCAGTTAAAACAACGGATAGCGACTTTGGAAGCCATCGTCACCGACAAGTCCTACACCCTGAAAGATGAGATCAGCCGGCTTTAAGTTGGCGGTTACAGAAACAAAAACAGCAGCCGAAGCTGCTGTTTTGTTTTATGCCGCAGGCACTATTCCCATTCAATGGTCGCTGGCGGTTTACCGGATACATCATAAACCACGCGGCTGATACCGTTGATTTCATTGATGATTCGGTTCGACACATGGCCCAGCAATTCATATGGCAGATGCGCCCAGTGCGCGGTCATGAAGTCGATGGTCTGTACCGCCCGTAATGATACAACCCAGTCGTATTTGCGGCCATCACCCATCACACCCACTGATTTCACCGGCAGGAACACGACAAAGGCCTGACTGACTTTGTCGTACCAGCCGCTGTTGCGCAGCTCTTCGATAAAAATCGCATCGGCGCGGCGCAGGATGTCGCAGTATTCTTTTTTCACTTCGCCAAGCACACGTACACCAAGACCTGGTCCAGGGAACGGGTGGCGGTACAGCATGTCGTATGGCAGGCCGAGCGCCAGACCAACTTTGCGCACTTCGTCTTTAAACAGCTCACGCAGCGGCTCAACCAGGCCCATTTTCATATTTTCCGGCAAACCGCCGACGTTATGGTGTGACTTAATCACATGGGCTTTGCCGGTTTTTGACGCTGCCGATTCAATCACGTCCGGATAAATCGTGCCTTGCGCCAGCCACTTGGCGTTTTGCAGCTTTTTCGCTTCTTCGTCAAAGACTTCAACAAAGACGCGACCGATAATTTTACGTTTGGCTTCCGGCTCATCGACGCCATGTAAGGCTTCGAGGAAGCGTTGTTCTGCCTGGACGTGGATAATATTCAGCCCGAAGTGGTCGCCAAACATTTCCATCACCTGCGCGCCTTCGTTTAAGCGCAGCAGACCGTTATCAACAAAGACACAAGTCAGGTTTTTACCGATAGCGCGGTGCAGCAGCATCGCCACCACGGATGAATCAACACCACCGGACAGGCCTAAAATCACCTGGTCATCGCCGATTTGTTTTTTCAGATTCACGATGGCGTCATCAATAATCGACGCCGGCGTCCACAGTTTTTCACAACCACAGATGTCGACAACAAACTGTTCCAGCAAGCGCATGCCCTGGCGGGTGTGCGTCACTTCCGGGTGGAACTGTACACCGTAGAACTGACGTGCTTCGTCGGCCATAGCCGCGTGCGGACAAGTTGGTGTGCGGGCAGTAGTGACAAAACCTGCAGGGATTTCAATAACTTTATCGCCATGGCTCATCCAGACATCCAGCTGCGCCACACCTTGTTCAGTCACATGGTCTTCGATGCCTTTTAACAGCGCTGATGCAGACACCACATCGACCTGGGCATAACCAAATTCACGCTGATCTGAACTGGCGACTTTGCCGCCCAGTTGTTCGGCCATGGTTTGCATGCCGTAACAGACACCGAGCACCGGCACATTGGCTTCAAACACATACTGCGGTGCACGTGGTGAACCGGCTTCAGTCACGCTTTCCGGACCACCAGACAGAATAATACCGGTCGGATTAAATTCAGCGATTTGCTCGGCCGTGACATCCCAGGCCCACAATTCGCAGTAAACACCGATTTCGCGGACACGACGCGCGATCAGTTGGGTGTACTGTGAACCG
Organism: uncultured Chromatiaceae bacterium; assembly: GCA_965650755.1. Taxonomy (GTDB): domain Bacteria; phylum Pseudomonadota; class Gammaproteobacteria; order Enterobacterales; family Alteromonadaceae; genus Pararheinheimera. The sequence continues at coordinate 1,883 of CBFGPY010000527.1, forward strand.
AAGTCGAGGATCAGAATTTTATGGAAATGAATATTTTTGCTCATATCAACCTTTGTGAGGTGCGGGGCTAAACCAGCCCGGAAAAAATCGCGCCGGCGTCAGGGGGTCTGAGGCCGGCGCTGTAATTTCTTAACTGACGCGGTAGTTTGGCGCTTCTTTGGTGATTTGCACGTCATGCACGTGCGATTCACCCATACCAGCGGCGGTCACTTTGACAAATACTGGCTTAGTGCGCAGCTCGCCGATGTTGGCACAGCCGGTCAGACCCATCGATGAGCGCAGGCCGCCCATTTGCTGGTGAATGATATTTTCGATTGGCCCTTTGTAAGCCACGCGGCCTTCGATACCTTCAGGTACCAGTTTTTCTGCGCTGTTGCTGCCCTGGAAATAACGATCCGACGAGCCGTTGCGTTGCGCCATGGCACCCAAAGAGCCCATGCCGCGGTACGATTTGTAATAACGGCCCTGATACAGCTCCACATCGCCCGGCGCTTCTTCAGTACCGGCGAACATAGAACCAACCATCACACAGTGCGCACCGGCAACCAGAGCTTTCGACACGTCACCAGAGAAGCGGATGCCGCCGTCAGCGATGATGCAAACGTCCAGGCCTTTGACGCCTTCAACCGCATCAGCGATAGCAGTGATTTGTGGCACACCACAACCGGTCACAATACGGGTGGTACAGATAGAGCCAGGGCCAATACCAACCTTGACGGCATTAGCACCGGCTTCAGCTAAGGCTTTAGCGCCTTCGGCTGTTGCCACGTTACCCGCCACAATTTGTAAATCCGGGTACATAGCGCGGGTTTGTTTGACCCGGTCAATCACGCCCTGCGAATGGCCGTGAGAAGTATCAATCAACAGAATGTCGACGCCAGCTTCCACTAATGCCGCAATGCGCTCATCAGTACCAGGGCCTACACCCACCGCGGCACCAACGCGCAGGCGACCAAATTCGTCTTTACAGGCGTTTGGTTTGCTGGCGGCTTTGTAGTAATCCCGCACTGTGATCAGGCCCT
>CBFGPY010000528.1:0-2903 GCA_965650755.1 uncultured Chromatiaceae bacterium
TATTGTGTTGCTGCTGGCCTGTTCCCGGCAAAATCCGCCGCTTGCTGTTACCCAAACAACCGCGACGGCGGTATCCCCAGTGGCCGATATCAGCAGCCTCGCCAACACGCTGCAGGACCGTTGGCAGCTGCATGGCGACGGGATTCGCTGGCAAGTACGCGACGCCCATCAGGACCAGCTGGAATTCAGCGGTGAACAGGTGTCGGCTATTGTGTCCTATGGCGCCGATGCGCAAGGCCGGTTGTTGCTCGAGCGTAAAGTGGTGTGGCCAATGTTACGCACCATTCCCAATGACACTCATGCCAGCCTGATCCATAGTTTTGACCTGACAGTCTCGCCGCAGATAAAACAGGCCGGCCTGCTGTTGCAGGACGAGCGGCCAGCGCTGATTGAGTATGACGGATTACTGCGCATTCAAAGCCGGCTTGGTGCGGATTTGCAGCTGACACGCACACTGGCACCAAGCCCCACCGGCGCTTTTATTATTGAGCAGCACACCCTGACTAACCTGAGTAACCAGACGCAGACCCTGCAGATCCAGCCGCTGCAATACCAGCAGCGGACCGATGCCGCCAAAGGCGTGACCGGCAGTTATCTGATCAAAGCGCAGAGTGATTTTGCCGGGGATATCACGCTTGCGCCCGGCGCTTCGAAAAGCTGGCAGCTCAGTTTCAGCGCCGTGCCGGCTGATGTGGCACATGATATCAGCACGGAAACCGCCGCCATGACTTTGGTGCAGCGCCAGCAGTATGTGCGCGGTCTACAGCAGAAATTACAACTGGAAACGCCGGACCCGGTGCTGAACCAGATGTTTGCTTTTGCCAAATTACGCGCGGCGGAAAGTATCTTCCGTACCAAAGGCGGGCTGCTGCATGGCCCCGGCGGCGGACGTTATTATGCGGCGATCTGGGCCAATGACCAGGCTGAATACGTCAATCCGTTTTTCCCGTTTTTAGGCGATGCCAATGGCAATGAATCGGCCCGCAACAGCTTTTCGCACTTTGCCCGTTTTATCAATGCTGAATTTAAGCCGTTGCCGTCCTCCATCATCGCCGAAGGCCTGGATATCTGGAACGGCGCCGGTGACCGCGGTGATTGCGCTATGGTGGCCTATGGCGCCAGCCGCTTTGCCTTAGCCAGTGGCGACCCGGCGCAGGCGCGTAGCCTGTTGCCGCTGATCAACTGGTGTCTGGCGTATAACCAGCGTCAACTGACCGCCGACGGTGTGGTGGCTTCTGACAGTGACGAGCTGGAAAACCGCTTCCCGGCCGGCAAAGTGAACTTAAGCACTAACATGCTGGCGTTTGGCGCTCTGCAATCCTCGGCAAAGCTGTATCAGGCGCTTGGTGATGCGGCACAGGCCAAAGAGTTACAACAACAGGCGGCGATGCTACGCGCGGCGATGTTGCGATATTTTGCCGCCACAGTAGAAGGTTTTGATACCTGGCGATATTACGACGGCAACAGCAAACTGCGCGCCTGGATTGCCTTACCTTTAGTGATGGGGTTCAGTGAACAAAAAGCCGGTACGCTGGCGGCGCTGTTGTCGCCGCAGCTGTGGAGTGAAAACGGCATTTATACCGAATCCGGCGCCAAAACTTTCTGGGACCGCGCCACTTTATACGCCTTTCGCGGCATCTTTAACGCCGGTGAAACCGACACTGCGATGAAATACCTGAAGTACTACAGCCGCAAACGTTTACTCGGTGAGCACGTGCCTTTTGCCGTCGAAGCCTGGCCGGAAGGCGATCAGCGCCATCTTTCCGCGGAAAGTGGTTTATACGCCCGCGTTATCACCGAAGGCTTGTTTGGCATAGAGCCAACCGGCTTTGACCGCTTCACCGTCGCACCGCGGTTACCGACCAGCTGGAACAGCATGTGCCTGCGGCAAATCCGCGCCTTCGCCAGCAACTTCGACCTCTGTGTACAGCGTGAGACACTAGGTGCGCCTTACCAGATTGAACTGACTGTCAGCGGTCAAAACCCCCGGCAGTACAGCTGGGACGGTGAGTCGGCGCTGGAATTGAGTCTTTGAGTGCTTTGGACCAGTTGCTGACATTTTTTAAACGTCATATACGCCATGTGCCGCAGCTCTGCCTGCGGTGTCACTAGGATTTGTAGGTACCGGCAAGCGAAGCCCGCTGGGCGTCACACGCCGTACGATTATCGTTGATACTAAACAACTACAACGCGCACACTGCGGACATCCACCAAAGCAGCGTTGGCGGATGTCCGCAGGTTTGCTTTAAAGACACCCATACAGCTGCAGGAAATCCCTGCCGGCGCCTCTGCGGCGTTCCGGGGCTGTGCAGAGCAAAACCCGTTTAGTCGGCGGCAAGTCAGATCACTGACTTGCCGGGATCCCGCTTTCACCTTATCGCAGAGCGCCTGCAAACGTTGTCGCCCAGCCGTTTTGCGAGTTTATTTGTATCGTCTCTTGTGCCAAAAGCGGTTTTTGCCGATTGTAGGCGCCCAGAAAAACCCAACTGCGAAATGTAAAATTAATGTTTAATACCAGTTCAAAGGCACCGCACACGCTTTCGCTTTTCACAAAGCGTGCAGCAGCTGCAAAGGGTTGAGATCTGTATCTTTTTTGGGTAGTGTTAACAGATGTTTAGAAACATCAAAGGCACAGCGCAGGGTTAAAAGCGTGCGTTTTGCATTTGATTAATATGTTATGCGTTTCCATAGGCTGAGCAATTTAGGTACAAAGCAAATCTAGGAAAAACTTTAGAATGGCCAGAAAATCTATACCTGTTAACGTCGCGAGGCAGCTTTGGGCAGGTTGCGGCGGGCATTGTCAAAACCCCAGTTGTAACCGCTTCTTATTCGCCACCGTAGGGGACGACAGTGTAAGCTTAGCCAACGTAGCACATATTATTGGTCATGGTGAAAATGGGCCT
>CBFGPY010000529.1:0-2902 GCA_965650755.1 uncultured Chromatiaceae bacterium
AGTGCATGTAACGCAGCAACCAGCCATAGTCGACATCACGCATGATGTATTCAACAGAAGCGAAAGCACGTTCAGCGGAAGGTTCGAAGTTCATCGTCAACCAGATACCGGTAACGATTTGGTTCACCAGCACTAACATCGCCAGCGAGCCGAAGAAGTACCAGAAGTTGAAGTTTTTTGGCGCTGGGTACTGCATGACATGGAGATTCATCTTCTCCATAAATGGCATGCGGTACTCAATCCAGTTCATGAAATTTTTAAACATCAGGCAGTCCCCTCGTCAGCACCGATAACCAGCGTGGTGTCATCAGTGAACATATATGGTGGGATCATCAGGTTTTTTGGTGCCGGAACACCCTGGAACACCCGGCCGGCCATATCGTACGTGGAACCGTGGCAAGGACAGAAAAAACCAGATGCGATGCCTTCAACGTGGGCATCAAAGTCAGACATTTTGTAGGTTGGAGAACAACCGAGGTGAGTACAGATACCAACTGCGACAAAAATCTCCGGCTTTTTCGAGCGATGTTGATTTTTTGCGTAGCCAGGCTGTTGTTCTTCATCAGAATTCGGGTCCCGCAGTTTGTCTTCTACGGCCGCCAGACTTTTTAACATTTCCGGTGTGCGATTGACGACCCATACCGGTTTACCACGCCATTCCACCCGAATTAACTGGCCTGGCTCGAGTTTGCCGATATTTGCAGTAACAGGCGCACCCGCTTGTTTTGCTTTCTCACTCGGATTCCAGGACGCAATAAAGGGAACGGCTGCTCCAACAGCACCAACACCACCCACAACTGAGGTAGCGATGGTCAGGAAGCGACGGCGACCATGATCAACTGGCGCATTGCTCATCCACTCATCTCCACGTTTACGCTTAAAACCTGAACGGTTTAAGCGGCTGAATTACAGCGATTATTATAAGTTGAAAAATACGGCGGATCATAATGAAAAGCCCTGCCTGTTACAAGGATTTACCATGATTCTCTGCGACCAGCAGCAGCTTTTTTTTCGCAATTTTTTGATCCCGGACAACCCATTCAACAGACTGAATTTACTTTACAAATTAGTAACGGGAATTGAAGTGGCGATTTCAGCCACATCAGCCTGAAGTTAGTGCGCCGGATTCCAGCTGGCTGCTGACAAGTATTGTCTGGCTTTTACGAATTGCCACCGCATCGGATGTAGTGGCGGATAAAAAAAACCCGGCAATTGCCGGGTTTTTCGATAAAACGAATTAACGTTTTGAGTACTGTGGACGCTTACGCGCTTTGTGCAGACCGACTTTCTTACGTTCAACCTGACGAGCGTCGCGGGTAACGAAACCAGCTTTACGCAGTGCAGGACGCAGAGACTCGTCGAATTCCATCAGTGCACGGGTGATACCGTGACGGATTGCACCAGCTTGACCAGTGATACCACCACCTTTAACAGTGATGTACATGTCAAACTTGCCAACCATCTCAACTAACTCTAATGGTTGCATCACAACCATACGAGCAGTTTCACGACCGAAGTATTCAGTGATTGAGCGTTGGTTGATAACGATGTTACCAGCACCAGCTTTCAGGAATACACGTGCAGTAGAGGTCTTGCGACGACCAGTACCGTAATATTGATTCTGTGCCATGTCTATGCTCCCGTTAGATATCTAAAACTTGTGGTTGCTGGGCAGCGTGCTGATGCTCGGCGCCTGCATACACTTTTAACTTACGGAACATAGCGCGACCCAGTGGACCTTTTGGCAGCATGCCTTTGATCGCAGCTTCCAGTACCATCTCAGGCTTTTTATCCAGCAGCTTTTCAAAGTTAATTTCTTTGATGCCACCTGGGAAACCAGAGTGAGAGTAGTACATTTTGTTTTTCGCTTTGTTGCCAGTGACAGTCACTTTGTCAGCGTTAACTACGATGATGTAGTCGCCGGTGTCAACGTGTGGCGTGTATTCTGGCTTGTGCTTGCCGCGCAGACGGCTAGCGATTTCAGTTGAAAGACGACCCAGGGTTTTACCTGCGGCATCAACAACGAACCAGTCGCGTTGTACGCTTTCTGGTTTAGCAGTAAAAGTTTTCATTAAAAACTACCCAAAAATAAATTTGTTACACCTTACACAACCCCTTCAGGCTGTGTCGTTTATCGTACCCCTTCGAGTACTGCAAACTGCCAGGCTACGGCAGTATCAGGCTGTAACGTGGGCCGGCGGCGGATTATAAAGGAAGGCTGCACAAAAAACAGCATTTTATTGCAGAATTTTTCGATCAAATCAGCGATCTACGGCAGATGCGCCAGTGCCAGATAATCCTGCGACTGCATTTCCTGTAACCGGCTCAGGCAACGTCTGAACTCAAATGACAGAATGCCCTGCGTATAAAGCTGTTCCATCGGTACTTCCGCCGAGATAATCAGCTTCACTTTGCGCTCGTAAAATTCGTCCACCAAAGCGATAAAACGCCGCGCCACATCATCATTGCCCTGCCCCATCTGCCGGGCACCGCTGAGCAGCAGTGTATGATAGATTTTAGACAGTTCCATGTAGTCATACTGACTGCGCATGGTCTCGCATAATTCACTGAAATCAAACCAAATAATACCATCGGCTTCAGCCCGGTATTGCAACTTGCGGCCAGCAATTGTGATATGTCCGGCGCTCTGACGCGGCTCCACCGACAACGCCAGAAAATATTGCTGCAGGTTCTGCTCTGCTTTGTCGTCGAGCGGGGCGTGATAGATTTCAGCTTGCTGCAAAGTCCGCAGGCGGTAATCAATACCGCTGTCGACGTTCACCACTTCGGTATGTTGTTTAATCAGTGCTATTGCAGGCAAAAACCGGGCCCGTTGCAGACCGTTGCGATACAGACCATCCGGTTCGATATTGGACGTTGCGACCAGCGTAATACCGCGGGC
>CBFGPY010000530.1:0-2901 GCA_965650755.1 uncultured Chromatiaceae bacterium
CAGTGGTGAGAGCGCCCGCCATCTGCAAATGCGGGTTGGACAGGTGACGCGCAGCTGGGAGAAAAACTGCCTCGCGCTTGGTTTATCTCAGGGCTTTATTGAACCGCTTGAAGCTACAGCGCTGCATTTGGTGCAATGTTCAATTGAGCAGTTTATCGACGTCTTTGCTGATTTTTCTGATCAGGGCCGGGCCGAATTCAATCGTCAGGTGCACCAGCGCTTTGAGGCGGTGCGTGATTACATCGTTGCGCATTACAAGCTCAGCAGCCGCAGCGACAGCCACTACTGGCGGGCCAACAGCGCCAATATGCAGTTGTCTGAATCACTGCGGCAAATTCTCGATGTTTGGTTTCGCCAGGGGGATTTAGCGACCGAACTATCCCGTCAGCAAATCGACAGCCACTTTGGTGCCACGTCCTGGCATTGCTTGCTGGCCGGTTATGGTGTGTTTCCGCCACTGCGGCAGCCACAGCCGGCCGGTGTCAGTGATGCTTTTACCGGGCTGCAGTTGGAGGCCTTTTTTAACGGCTGTAGTTTGAATTTTCAGCCACAGCAATTGCTTTGGCGTGCTTAACAATGCAAAGGGAACAATCCAAACCGATGAAAAAAAATGGAGCAGCTATGGTGTTTTATCATCTTTTCAGCCGCGTGTTGGGTCTGAGTATTTTGTTGCTGTTTGCCACGGTGCAGGCCGAAGAACAGCTGGCGCAGCCACAGCGTTGGCAATTGTTGTCGCCGGATCAGCAGATCGCCGTGGAGCTGGCGCTGTCGGCGGAGGCTCTGACATATCAGGTCAGTTATCGCGGCAAAGCGGTGTTAAAACCGTCAGTCCTTGGCCTCGCATTTAAAGGTCAGCCGCTGCTAAAAACGGGTTTACTGGCCGAGCAAGTCAGCACACGCAGTCATGATGCACAGTGGCAACCTGTCTGGGGCCAGCGTGCGCAGATCCGTGATCACTACAACGAAATCACTCTGAACTTGCGTGAAAGCGCTGCGCCGGGACGTCAATTCACTTTGGTATTTCGTAGTTTTGATGATGGTGTAGCCTTTCGGTATCAGGTGCCGGCACAAACCGCGCTTGCCGGCGATTTGGTGATCACAGATGAGCTGACTGAATTTGCCTTTGCCCGTAACTTTTCCACCTGGTGGATTGAAGCCTACCGCAACCTGAGTTTTGAGTATCAGTATATGAATTCAGCGTTATCGACAGTGTCGGTCGCCCATACGCCGCTGACGCTGACCGATGGCGGTATCGCAGTGGCGGTGCATGAGGCCGCACTGGTTGATTACAGCTCGATGACGCTGCGCAATATTACCGATAACCATATCACGCTCAAAGCTGATTTGATGCCGTGGCAAGGCGCGAATGCCGGTGTCAATCCTGGTAATGATCATGCTGTACAGGTCGAGCGGGTGTATACCAAAGCGCCGTTTCAAAGCCCCTGGCGCACTATCCAAATCGCGCCAACCGAAGCAGCCTTGCTGAATTCCAGCCTGATATTAAACCTCAATGAGCCGATGGCCGCAGGGACTGACACCAGTTATATCAAACCCGGTAAATACATGGGGATTTGGTGGGAGATGCATATCGGTGAAAAAGACTGGTCGCCGGGCCCGCTGCAAGGTGCGACTACAGAGCGCGCTATGCAATATATTGATTTTGCCAGCCAACACGATATCGACGGTTTGCTGGTTGAAGGTTGGAATCAGGGCTGGGAAGGGCAATGGTGGCAACGGCCGCCGACTTTTAGTTTCACTAAACCGGTCAAAGGTTTTGATATCGAAAAAGTTGCCGCTTATGCCAAAGCCAAAGGCGTTGGCCTGATTGGTCATCACGAAACTGCCGCGGGTATCAGCTATTACGAAAAGCAAATGGCCGATGCCTTTAAATATTACCAGCGCCTTGGCGTGCATAGCGTCAAAATGGGGTATGTCGGCAAACGGCTGGACGGGCGTGAGTGGCATGATGGTCAATACATGGTGCGGCACTTTAAAAAAGTGGTCGATACCGCCGCCGCACACAAAGTGATGGTCAATGCGCATGAAACCGTCAAAGACACTGGCTTAAGCCGCACTTATCCTAATCTGATGACACGCGAATCGGTGCGCGGCATGGAATATAACGGCGGTAGCCCCGATACCGGTAATGCGCCAAATCATACAGTGATTATTCCATTCACCCGCGGTTTGTCCGGGCCTATCGATTTCACGCCCGGTATTTTTAACTTTAACTACCAGAAACACCGGCCGAATAATCGCGTGCCGAGTACCTTGGTCAATCAGCTGGCGCTTTATGTCACGCTGTACAGCCCACTGCAAATGGTGGCGGATTTACCGGAAAATTATGCGCCGGGCGGCAAACTGCATCCGGCATTTGCCTTTATTGATGCCGTGCCGACCGACTGGCAGCAGAGTATCGCGCTTGACGGTAAAATTGGTCAGTACCTGATGATGGCACGGCAGGACAAAGCTTCAGAGCGTTGGTTTGTTGGTGCTACCAGCAATGAGCAAGCACGAACACTGCAATTGCCGCTGCAGTTCCTGCAACAAAACCGCAGTTACGACGCCGTGTGGTATCAGGACGCTGCCGATGCGCATTGGCAAACCAATCCGATGGCCTATCAAATCAAACGCCGCACAGTAACCAGCAAAGATGTGCTTGAGCTCAAGCTGGCGCCTGGCGGCGGCGCGGCTATCGAGTTTATTCCACGCTGATGCTGGTTTCGTTTGCCGCTGGCAACGTCAAGGTACGTTGCTCGCGGCTGCTTTGCAGGGCCAGCTCTATCAGCTGAAGGCCTAAAATAGCGTCTGCCAGTGGCACCGGCGCCGCACCACGGTCATTGAGGAAAAGCGCCAGCTGTTGATAAAAACCGGCGTAATCACTCTGTGGCATGGCAATGG
>CBFGPY010000531.1:0-2896 GCA_965650755.1 uncultured Chromatiaceae bacterium
TGGTACAAAATCACAGCCAAAAATGGCCAGACCATAAAATAGCTGCCGCGGACAAAAAAATTGCCCCACAACATTAACCAAACCGGTGCTGGCAGCTGTTTTACCCGCTGCCACGACAACACTTGCGCCGACATTTTGCCTCCTGCATATTGATGTCTGTCAGCATGCCGAAAATTCAGCAGTCAAACCAGTGCACAAAGCTATTGTTTCAGAAAAGCTTTGTTTCCAAACATGTTTGGTTTGACTGGCAACGGAGGGTAACAACATGTATCAGGGCAGTTGTTTATGTGGTGCAGTGATCTATCAGTTGCATGGCGAGCCACGACGGGTCTCACATTGTCATTGCCGGATGTGCCAGAAACAGCATGGTGCGGCGTTTGCTACTTATCTGAGCCTGCCAGCGGCGGAATTAGAGTACACACAGGGCGCTGATGCCGTCAGCCGCTATCAGTCTTCGGCCAATGTCACACGCGGTTTCTGCCGGCACTGCGGTTCCACACTGGAATGGCGCGCCAGTAACGAACCTGATGGTTATGTCGCGCTGACTGTTGCGACGCTGGACACGCCCATTCAGTTTGCGCACATCCCGCACATCTGTACTGAAAGCAAAAGCAGTTGGTGTCCGTGCTGATAGTTGCTGGCCTGATAGTTTGGTATTGATGATATGTCGTGGAAATAAGTGCAATCAATCTCAGGGGAATACCATTGCCGTATCAAATTCGTGTTGCTGCCAGCACAGACCATCCGGCCATCAGTGCATTGTTATTACCGCTGGTTGAAAAATTTATCGCGCCGGATTGCTCGGCTGAGGGGACTGCTTTGTTGCTGGGCTCGATGCAGCCGCAGGCTATTTTGAGTTATCTGCACGGCGATTATCGTTATTGGCTAGCTGAAGACGCAGAAGGTCTGGCCGGCGTCATTGCCGTGAAGGGCCACAACCATCTGTATCATTTGTTTGTGGCCGAACGGGCACAGGGGCAGGGACTGGCAAGAACACTATGGACGCACCTGCTGGCGGAGTGTCAGGAACAGGATGAGTTTACCGTCAACGCCTCTTTACATGCGTTGCCGATGTACCAGCACTGGGGGTTTGTCGCCGAACAAGGGCCGCGCGAGCGGATGGGTATTGTGGACGTACCGATGCGGCTGGTTTTGCGCCCCAGATTTGCCGGGGATCAGCAATAAAAAGCGACCGGCAGTCGCCCTGTTAGATCTCCGCTGTACTGCCGCCAGTTCGTGGTGATACCGGCAGGACTTTTTGCAGCGGGCTGCTAAGTTAAAACAAACCAGTACATTTCAAACAAAAAAACAGGAGACAGCTGATGGCAACAGTGGCGAAATGGTTTTATCCGGTGTTGGTGCTGGCGTTATTGTGGAATTTAATGGGGCTTTTTGTGTTCTGGACTGATGCGACTATGACGCCGGAGCAAGTCGCTGCGATGCCTGCTGCGATGCAGGACGTGTACAACAGCCGGCCGTTATGGTCTGTGCTGTCCACCGCTGCGGCCGTGATTGGCGGGACGCTGGGGACTGTGTTGCTGTTATTGCGGCTGCCGTTGGCCATGCCGCTTTTAATAATGTCTTTAGCCGGAGTCATACTGCAAGATGTCAGTTTCGCCGTGCAGCCAGCCGCCCGCGCTTTGATTGACCAGACAGTGATCATGTTGCAAGGGCTGGTGTTATTGGTGGCGCTTGGGTTGGTTTATCTTTCGCGCCTTGCTGGTCAACGCGGCTGGCTAAAAAACCGCTGAAGCAACATCCGGCTGCGGCCGCCAGGCGCGACCAGCCTGCGGCCTTTTTGTTATGCTGCGGTTTTTCCTGCAACCGGAGCCTTTATGCAGTCTGTCATCGATTTTGTCTTAGAGCTCGACAAGCTCAAAACTGTAACCCGAAAAACCAAAAACCTGCATAGCGACCGCTATGAAAATTCGGCTGAACACAGCTGGCAAATTGCCATGCTGGCCTGGTCGCTGGCTCCTTATGCCCCTGAGGGCACCGATATTCATCACGTCATCAAACTCTTGTTAGTCCACGACATCGGCGAAATCGATACCGGCGATACTATCGTCTACGCCAATGCGGACTGGGATGCGCTCAAAGCAGAAGAGCTGGCGGCAGTGCAACGGATTTTTGGTTTGTTGCCTGCACAGCAAGCGTCTGAGTTGCTGGCGTTATGGCAGGAGTTTGAAAACGGTGAGACCCTGGCAGCGAAGTTTGCCCATGCCTGCGACCGGGCGATGCCGGTGCTGCTGAATCTGGCGAACAACGGCCAGAGCTGGCGCGAAAACGGCATCAGTTATGAGCGGGTAGTCGCACGGATTGCAGCACCAGTCTCCCAGGGCTGCCCGCCGCTTTGGCAGTATTTAGCGCAGCGGTTGGCCGACGCGCAGCAGGCCGGCTGGTTTGGCAGCTAACGAATAACAACATGTTGCGTCATCGACACGGAACGCCTAAGCTGAAAAGCCAATATCAAAAATTCTGGTGATTAATCATGGGTATAGCTTCTCAAATTGGCATGATAACAGTGATGGCGCTGTCTGCCTTTGTGATTGGTGGCTTGTGGTATTCCAAGCTGTTGTTTGGTGCACGTTGGTGCACTTACGCCGGCATCGATATGGACAAACCACAGGGCCATCCGGCCAAGGTGTTCGGTGTCAGCCTGTTGTTTTCTGTGCTGGCTGCCGCAGGTTTTGTGTTTATTTTTGGCCAGCCTGCCTCATTGCATTTATCGCTGCATAACGGGCTGATGATCGGTTTCTTTTTTGTATTTACCAGCTTTGGGATCAATTATCAGTTCGCCAACAGGCCTTGGCCTATGTTATTGATTGATGGTGGTTATCATCTGATGCAATTTGCAGACTATGGTCTGATTGCCGTATTGTGTCCACACTGATGG
>CBFGPY010000532.1:0-2893 GCA_965650755.1 uncultured Chromatiaceae bacterium
ATAATGTCTATTATCATCAACAAAGACACTAAGGTCATCTGCCAGGGTTTCACCGGTAGCCAAGGTACTTTCCACTCAACTCAGGCGCTGGAATACGGCACTAAAATGGTTGGTGGTGTAAGCCCGGGTAAAGGCGGCACGACGCACATTGGTTTACCAGTGTTCAACACAGTGAAAGAAGCTGTGGCTGCCACTGGCGCTACTGCCACTGTGATTTACGTTCCGGCACCATTTTGTAAAGACGCGATCATTGAAGCTGCTGATGCAGGTTTAGAGCTGATCGTTTGTATCACAGAAGGTATCCCGACTATCGATATGCTGTTTGCCAAAGAATACGTTGACCGTAAAGGCGTTCGTATGATTGGTCCAAACTGTCCTGGGGTTATCACGCCAGGCGAATGCAAAATCGGTATCATGCCAGGCCACATCCACAAGCCAGGCAAAGTTGGTATCGTATCGCGTTCAGGTACACTGACTTATGAAGCTGTGAAACAAACCACAGACGAAGGTTTTGGTCAGTCTACTTGCGTTGGTCTCGGTGGTGACCCAATCCCAGGTTCTAACTTCATCGACATCCTGAAGTTGTTCCAGGAAGATCCACAGACTGAAGCCATCATCATGATCGGTGAGATCGGTGGTACTGCTGAAGAAGAAGCGGCTGCTTATATCAAAGCACACGTGACGAAGCCAGTTGTGTCTTACATCGCCGGTGTCACAGCACCAGCTGGTAAGCGCATGGGCCACGCCGGCGCTATCATCTCTGGTGGTAAAGGTACAGCTGACGATAAGTTCCGCGCGCTGGAAGATGCAGGCGTGAAAACTGTGCGTTCACTGGCCGACATTGGTAAAGCACTGCGTGAACTGACTGGCTGGTAATAGCTGGTTCGTTTTGAAGTGTTGAAAAACCCGTCCTTGCGACGGGTTTTTTATCTGCTGTCCAACAGAGTTTGGTAGGTGGGTGCAAGCCCAGCGCGCTGCGCTTGCCGGTACCTACAGTTTTTTACTAACGGATGTTGTTGTCAGCATGGAGTCTCAGCCAGCCAGCGATTTGGCAACCGGCAACACAACGCAAAACCATGGGGCAACGGTAGCGCCTTAATCTCCCCCTGTAACGCCACAGTCACCAGGTTGTACACCAGATTGAGGCCAAGTCCGGTGTGGCCACTGCTGCGGCTGGTGGTAAAAAAGGGTTCAAATACTTTATCCGGTGAGCCTTGCACAAAACCAACGCCGTCGTCCTGATACAGCAGCTCAAAGTGAGTTTCACCTAAGCGGATACGAAGCTCAATGCAGCCGCTGTCCCGGCCACAAAAAGCATGCAGTAGGGCATTGTTCAACAGTTCAATCAACAGTAACTGAAAATGCTGCACGTCAGCATGTAGCATCAGATCGGTGTCGGCATAATTCAGTCGGATGTGTTGTTGCTGTATTTTTGAGCTGAGCAGGGTGCTGATATCGGCAATCAGCAAGCGCAAATTAAAGTCGGTTAACGCATCACTGTGACCAACCGCCAGTTGCTTAAAGTTCTGCACCAGTGCGGCACAACGTTCGATGTTATGGGCTGCCAGCGTGATGACTTCAGCATTGGTTGTCAGATATTGCTGTAGATCCTGCCGGGTCAGGCCTTGTTGCAGTTTGGTTTGAAACTCGGTGGTCTTTTCCTGCGAAAGGCTGATAGCAGTGGTCAGAATACCCAGTGGGGTGTTGAGCTCATGCGCCAGACCCGCCACCATGCCGGCGATGGCCGCCATTTTTTCTGAAGTTATCAGTTCTTGTTGAGTTTGTTGTAGTTGCTGATAAGACCTGGCGAGTTCGGCTGACCACCGTTCAGCCTGTGCTCTTTTCCGCTGCTGCAGTCGTATCAGGGCAAACAGCAGCATAATCACAGTACCGGTTGCCGCTGCGATCATCCAGCTGATGCGGGTCTGGTGCGCATTTTTCAGCGCATTGACTTCTACTTTTTGTCGCAGCTCTGACAAATCCTGTTGATGTTGCAAACTGTCAATTTGCGCCCTGAGCGCTAATGCCTGATCTTGGGCGGCTTCATTATGATAAATCTTGTAGTAGGTCAGGTGTTGCTGTAGCGATGCAAGCGCAGCAGCAGTGCGGCCGCTTTGCTGCTCTAACTGGCTCTGCAGTAAATATCCGTCAGAAAGCTGCTGATTTAAATGATGTTTATTTGCCAGTTTCAGTGCATTTGCCAGATATTGTGCTGCCAGATGTTGCTGTTGTTGCTGTGCGGTAATTTGCGCCAGCATCAGATACACGGCACTGAGGTAATATGGGTCATCACGCTGCTGATAACCGGCGAGGGCTTCAAGCGCCAAAGGTAGCGCCTGTGGATATTGCTGCAGCGCGACAAAACAGCGTGCCAGATTCATCCGGGCATAAAGCAAGTCTGCGCTCTCGAATGCAGGGTCTGTCATTGCCGCCTGTAATATTGGCAGTGCGTCCGCGGGGCGGCCCATGTCCAGGTAAAGTGTACTGAGGTTGTTGGCGATATTGACCCGCAGATAAGGTAGTTGTTGTGATTCATTCAGTTCGCGGGCTTTGAGCAGCAGTGGCAACGCCGTCTCATTCTGGCCGGTATACATCGCCTGCATTGCGGTATAAATGCGGGTGGTGATTTGTCGCTCTGGCTGGTGATAAGTGGTCGCCTGCTGTAACGCCTGTTTCAGCATTTTGCTGGCTTTGGCATGTTCACCCCGGCGCATGGCGATGTAGCCGCTGATCTCTAAAGAACGGGTGGTCCGTGCCGGCTCAGTCGCCTGTATTTCGTTCCGCCAGTGTTCCAGTAAAGTTTCGGCAGCGCTGTGCTCAGACAAAATCAGCAGATTATAAGCTTTCATGTTAATCAGCTGCTCACGTAAATCGGTATCGGCTGTTGGCACCT
>CBFGPY010000533.1:0-2877 GCA_965650755.1 uncultured Chromatiaceae bacterium
GCCCTGATGATGGCTGCCGGCGACCCGGTGTCCGCGCTGGTACAGTGGTTACGGTTGCCGCCCCAGGAACAAAAAGCCGCCGACGGCCTGACACCAGAGCTGGTGCAGGCGCTGGAAAAACGCCGGTTGTCGCGCAATGAAAATATCAGCATTGGCGCCGCGCTCGCCGTCAAACTTGGCCATGAGCGGGTCTATCCGGTCGACGACCATACCGGCGACCGCGCTATAGGCGTGATGGATGAAAAAGTCTTTGGCGCAGAGATGGCGAAAGTCTGGAACAACGCTGCCGCGACCCAACGTAAAAATGGTTTTGAGCAACGCCTGCAGCAAATCGGCAGCGACTCATCCGCCAGTTTACTGGATTGGTACCGCGAGCTGAATGCGCCGCTGGAAAGCCAGCTGGCAGTGGCTGGTGATTTTGGCGCTGCGGCTGGCGATACACAAAGCGGTCAGTCCGGCCGCAAATATCTGGCGTATTGGGAAACCCGCAATATGCGGATGGTCGCCAATATCCGCGAAATCACCGGCGCCCACAGCAAAGTGTTGGCGATTGTCGGCTCGGCGCACAAAGCCTATTACGAGCGTTACCTTGGCGTCAGCAGCGACGTCGAACTGGTCGATACCAGCCGGTTGTTACAATAACTTCCATCTGACTAAGGCCGGTTTTTCACCGGCCTGAGACTTGCGAAAACATCTGTATTTATATACAGTTCCTACTTATCCTTATGCAGCATTGATCCGGGCAGCACCCTCAGCCATATTGCTCTCGCCCGATATAAACAGAGACTGTGATGAATAAAATCGATATCCGCGGTGCCCGTACTCACAACCTGAAAAATATTTCGCTGGAAATTCCCCGCGACAAACTGATTGTGATCACCGGGTTGTCCGGCTCAGGCAAATCCTCGCTGGCCTTTGATACGCTGTACGCCGAGGGCCAGCGCCGTTATGTTGAATCCTTGTCGGCCTACGCCCGCCAATTCCTCAGCCTGATGGAAAAACCCGACGTCGACCATATCGAAGGTCTGTCGCCGGCGATTTCGATTGAACAAAAATCCACGTCACACAACCCGCGCTCGACTGTCGGCACTATCACGGAAATTTACGACTATCTGCGCCTGTTATTCGCCCGCGTCGGTGAACCACGTTGCCCGACCCACAATCTGCCGCTGGCGGCACAGACCATCAGCGAGATGGTCGACAAAGTGGTGTCGTTTCCGGAAGGCAGCAAATTAATGGTACTGGCACCCGTGGTGCAGGACCGCAAAGGCGAACACGTCAAAACGCTGGAAAACTTAGCGGCACAGGGTTATATCCGCGCCCGCATCAACGGCGAAGTCTGTGATTTATCCGATCCGCCAAAGCTCGACTTACACAAAAAACACACCATCGAAGTGGTGATCGACCGGATCAAAGTGCGCGACGACATCAAGCAGCGGCTGGCCGAAAGCTTTGAAACTGCGCTCGAGTTATCCGGCGGCATCGCCAAAGTAGCGTCGATGGATGACCCGTCCGCTGAAGAGTTGATTTTCTCCGCCAATTTCGCCTGCCCAACCTGCGGTTATTCGATGGCGGAACTGGAGCCGCGGTTATTTTCTTTTAACAACCCGGCCGGCGCCTGTACCGCCTGTGACGGCCTTGGCGTTAAGCAATATTTCGACGCCAACAAAGTGATTGTCGATGCCAGCTTAAGCCTGGCCGGCGGCGCTATTCGTGGCTGGGATAAACGCAATTTCTATTATTTCCAGATGCTGAAATCATTGGCTGAACATTATGGTTTTGATGTCGACGCGCCTTTTCAGAGCCTGAAGCCCGAGCAGCAACAAGCCATCTTAAGCGGCAGCGGGCGCAAAGAGATTGAATTCAAATACTTAAACGACCGCGGCGACATTGTGCTGCGCAAACATCCGTTTGAAGGCATTTTGCCGAATATGGAGCGGCGTTATCACGAAACCGAATCCAATGCCGTGCGCGAAGAATTAGCAAAGTATCTCGCCACCACCACTTGTCCGGTCTGTGACGGGTCACGCCTGCGCGAAGAAGCGCGCCATGTGTTTATCGGCAAAACCAATCTGCCAAAAATAGTCGAACTGTCGATTGGCGACTGCCACCGCTTTTTCTCTGAGCTGACACTGAGCGGGCAAAAAGCCAAGATCGCCGAAAAAGTACTCAAAGAAATTCAGGACCGGCTGATGTTTCTGGTCAATGTCGGCCTGAATTATCTTAACCTGTCACGCAGCGCCGAGACTTTATCCGGCGGTGAAGCGCAGCGGATTCGCCTGGCCAGCCAAATCGGCGCCGGTTTGGTCGGCGTGATGTACGTGCTGGACGAGCCGTCGATTGGTTTACATCAACGCGACAACGATCGCTTGCTCGGCACCCTGACGCACCTGCGCGATTTGGGTAATACCGTGATTGTGGTCGAACACGACGAAGACGCAGTGCGCCTTGCCGACCATATCATCGACATAGGCCCTGGCGCCGGTGTGCATGGCGGTAATATCGTGGCGCAGGGCACGCTCGCCGATATCGAAGCGTCGCCTGAGTCGCTGACCGGCCAGTATCTATCCGGCACGCGCAAAATCGCGGTGCCCGACACGCGGCATAAAGGTAAAAAAGGCAAAGAGCTCAAAGTATTAGGCGCCACCGGCAATAACCTGAAAAACGTCGACCTGAGCATTCCATTCGGCGTGCTGACCTGTATCACCGGGGTGTCCGGCTCCGGCAAATCGACGCTGATCAACGACACGCTGTTCCGTGTTGCACACAAAGTGTTGAATAAAGGCGAAGGCGACGACCCGGCGCCACACCGCGCTATTGAGGGCCTGGAGCATTTTGATAAATGCGTCGACATCGACCAGAGCCCGATTGGCCGCA
>CBFGPY010000534.1:0-2870 GCA_965650755.1 uncultured Chromatiaceae bacterium
TGACGGCGAATGCTGTGAGTGCAGCAATACACAGGTATTTGAACTTTTGCAGGAAAGATCGGCTGGAGTGACACCCCAAAATATGTTGCATAACTGTAACTTCCTTGTGTTGAAAAATTGAAAGTAGACAGCAGCAACAAAAAATTCAGGAGAAAACTAAAATATCACATTTAAATAATATTTTTATTACAAATTGGATTTAGCTGACATTCAGGCCGTGGCCCGAATGTCAGTCAAGGAATGGATGGAATAAGTGCCAGCCTAACTGGCAACCGCCACCGCAGCGGCCGGTAAGCGGCGTTTGCCGTCGGTTTCAAACAGGAAACAACGTTCGCGGGCGAACGTCAGCGCGACTTTTTCGCCGACTTCATACTGGCAATCGCCTTCCTGCCGCACGACCAACTGTTCCTGCGTCTGGCAATGTAAGTGAATAAAAGTCTCGACGCCTAAACGCTCGACTAAATCCACTTCCCAGCCGCTGCCGCCGCGCACTATCTGTAAGTGTTCTGGCCGCACGCCCAGTTGCAATTCATTGCTGCTGCCATAACCGGCATCCAGCTGCACCTGTTCGCCGCACGGCAGTGTAAACAAGCCATGTTGCAGCCGGCCTTTGACCAGATTCATCTTCGGCACCCCGATAAACTGCGCGACAAAAGTGTTGTCTGGCTGGTGATATAAATCGAGCGGCGCGCCCATTTGCGCGACATGGCCGTTATGCAGCACAACAATTTTTTGCGCCATCGTCATGGCTTCGACCTGGTCGTGCGTGACGTACACAATGGTCGAGCCAAACTCGCGGTGTAATTTGGTCAGCTCAGCGCGCATTTGTACGCGCAGCTTGGCGTCCAGATTCGATAATGGCTCGTCAAACAAAATCACTTTGGGCCTTTTCACGATAGCGCGGCCAATGGCGACACGCTGGCGCTGGCCACCGGATAAAGCCGCAGGTTTGCGGTCCAGCAAATGTTCCAGCTCGAGCATTTTGGCAACGTCTTTCACGCGTTTGGCGATTTCTTCTTTTGGCACTTTTTTCAGCGACAGCGCAAAACCGATATTGTCCGCCACCGTCATGTGCGGGTACAGCGCGTAGGACTGAAACACCATGGCGATTTCGCGCTGGTCCGGCGGCACCATATTCATCAGTTTGCCACCAATCACCAGCTCACCGCTGCTGATATCCTCAAGGCCGGCGATCATCCGCAGCAAAGTCGATTTGCCGCAACCAGAGGGGCCGACAATCACGGCAAACTCGCCATCTTCTATCGTGATATCAATGCCTTTGACGATCTCAGTGCCCTGATAATCTTTTTTGATGCCACGTAATTCAATTTTTGACATAACAGGTCCTTATCCCTTCGTTAGCCTTTGACGCCGCCAGAGAATGTCTGGGTCAGGAAACGTCGGGCGAATGCAAATGCAATGACAGCCGGCAAGGTGTAAATCAGCGCCAGCGCTGTTAAAAAGCCATAGTCGATGGCGTCGACGCGCAAAAAGGCGCGGAACATGCCAAGCGGCAGGGTTTGTAATTCCGGTGATGAGGTAAACATCAGCGGCATCAGGAAATCGCCCCAGGCATTGATAAAGGCAAATAAACCGGCAGCCGCAAAACCCGGCAGCGCCAGCGGAATAAGCACATAACGCAGCGTTTGCCACTGACTGGCACCATCCAGCGCCGCCGCTTCTTCATAGTCTTTTGGAATGGCATCAAAAAAGGTTTTCATGATCCAAATGGCCAGCGGCAGCTGCAGCGCGGTGTAAATCAGAATCAGGCCCAGATAACCGTCAACAAAGGAAAACATCCTGAGCAACGTCGTTTGTAAAACCGCGTCGTCAGTGAGGCCGGTGATAAAACCGTGCATCCAGCCGTTTAACGTCAGCATCACTTTATATACCGGCACAATCAGCGCCGGTGGCGGTACGATACGCACCAGAATGATGGCGTACAGCAAAGGCCGCTTCCACCAGGCCTGCGTGCGCGACAGCGCATAACCGCCAAGACCGGCGAAGATCAGCGTCAGCACTGTGGCACTGCCGATGATTACCACGGAGTTCATGATCCAGCGCACACCACTTTCGTTGGTCAGCAGATTATGAAAATGCGCCAGCGTCAGGCTTTCCGGCAGTGCTAAAAACTGCGAGGCCTTAGGGTCAAAAGCCGCCAGCAACACCCAGAAAAACGGCGCGAGGCAAAACAGCGAAATCAAAACCAAGGTGACATAAGCGCGGCGCTGCGCCTGTTGCCCGCTTACACAAGTATCCATCGGCATATCCCGTACCAGACTCACCACGTCAGACCTCCACTTTCAGTGCGCGCACATACAGGATGCCGAGCAACATCGAGACCACCAGACTGACCACTGCGACCGCGGCACCATAACCGAGCTGGAAGGCAGTAAACGACTGATTATAAATATAAATCCCTAAAATTTCGGTGCTGTTGGCCGGCCCGCCACGGCTTAAGGTGTAGACCAGGCCAAAGATGGCAAAAGTGGTCACGGTCGAGATAAACATGTAAAGGAAAATAGTCGGCATCATCATCGGCAGCGTGATGCGCCAGAAGATTTGCCGGTCGGTCGCACCGTCGACACGCGCCGCTTCATATAAGTCTTTGGGGATAGACGACAGGCCCGAGGTCAGCAGAATCATCGCAAAAGCGATACCGCGCCAGGTGTTGACGATGATGATCGACAACAGCGGAAAGGTGTACAGCCACTGCTGCGGCTCGACACCAAACCAGGCCACCAGCCGGTTCAACGTACCGTATTCGCCGCTGGCGAACATCGAGATCCATAAAAAGCCGACCACCATTTCCGGCACTGCATTGGGCAAGCAGATGATGGCGTTAAATATCGCTTTGTATTTCACCGGTT
>CBFGPY010000535.1:0-2854 GCA_965650755.1 uncultured Chromatiaceae bacterium
GCGGCAAAGTGGCAAGCGCCTGCAATGCACTCAGGTGTACCAGCTGCATCCGCGCAGGCAACCAGTCGGCCGTTTGCGCATCCGTTGCCGCCCGGCGCAAACCATCGGCCAGCAGCGCCGCCACCGCCGGATTACGTTCGACCAGCGTGACATGGGCGCCTAAACTGGCCAGCACAAAAGCGTCGCGGCCAAGGCCGGCCGTCGCATCAATAACGCGCAGCTGCGGCTTTTTGCCCAGTCCAACCGCTTTGGCAATGCCCTCTCCTTTCCCACCGCCGAATTTGCGCCGGTAGGTGGCGGCGCCGCTGGCAAAATCGACCAGAATGTCACCTTGTTTTGGCAATTCGGCATTGCGCAGCACCAAAGCACTATCCTGCAAAGTCAGATACCAGCCCTGCGGTACGTCAGATCCCACCAGTGCAAAAGGTGCCAACAAGGCCTCAAGTTCTGCCTGCAGCGGGCCGGCCAGCCCGGCGCGGAACAAAGTCGTCTGAGTCTGCATCAGTCCGCCTGCGCCCGGCTAAAACCGACGCGGTTGTCGCCAACACTCATCGATACGATTTGACTGATTTGCTGCAAAGGCCGGCCGGATTGTTGCTGCCAGTCGTTAAACTGCGCCTGAATTTTCTTCAGGCTGCTTTGGCTGCTAAGGCCACCGTCGATGACCTGATACGCGCGCAGATAAGCTTCCACATCCTGACTGAGTAAAAAAGTATCTTTGCCCATAGCCCGCAAACTATAAGCTCCGGTATTGCCGCCAAGTCTGGCACCACGTTTTTTCAGCAGCGCCCATAACTCAATGATACGCTCGCCGGGCCACTGCGCGATCAATTCGACAAAAGAGCCATGTTCCTGCTCCAGTTCATGGATCATCAGCGCATTGGCCTGAATACTGAGCACTTTGCCGGCGTTGCGGATAATGCGTGGATCTGCGGCTTTTTCTGCCAGAATTTCATCGGACAACAGCAGGATTTTTTCCGGCGCAAAGTCAAAAAATACTTCCCGGAAGCCCGGCCATTTTTGCTCCACGACGCGCCAGACAAAACCACTCTGGAATACTTTTTTGCTAAAGGCGCTCAGCCAGTCGGCGTTGCTGTAACTCATTAACTGTGTTGGGCTCAGCGGCTGTCCCAATAGTGCTTCCAGCGCTTTAGTGCCGCCTTTACGCTCGGCCGCGCGCTGATAAATGCTGCTGAATTGTTCGACCATCAGACTATTATCCTTTTGGGTTTCTTGCCGGTCCGTCAGAAGGTGTCGCCAGTGCCGCTCGCCACACAAAAACCACCGACTAAGGCCACGCCGGGTTCGGGCACCACAGCGCAGTCCGACACCAGACCCAGCCGTTGCTGTTCGGCCTGCATCAACTGGTTGTAACGTGACACCTTTTGCAGCAACAGCGTTTCATCCAGCCCTTGCGTGGAATAAATCAGATAAGACGCCGGCCCGCCGCAGGGTTTATGACCAAAACCCACTTTTTTGCACTGCGCCGGCTCGCTTGCCGCGGCAGTACCGACCATCGCTTTAATTTCCGCGAATAATGCGGCAGATTCCGCAGCATGCTCGGCCTTGGCAGCAGGCACAGCGACAGCTGCCGTTTGCGGCGGCGTTTGTTGTGGTGGACGTGGTGATGGAAGTTGTGCCATGGCAGGTTCCTCTGCAGTGGCTGGCGCGGCTACACCAGCCGGTTGGTCCGGTGCCGGACTGCAGCCAGCGAGCATCAGCCCGCTGCTGAGCCAGAGCGCGGCGTACAGCATCGGGTGCAACGCCAGCCCGCTTCTCATGCCGCGATACCCATATGGCGCAATAACGCGGCATTGGACGGTTCACGGCCACGGAAAGCTTTAAACAGTTCCATCGGTTCGGCACTGCCGCCACGTTCCAGAATACAGTGCAGGAAATCACGGCCGGTCGCCGCGTTAAAAATGCCTTCTTCTTCAAAGCGGCTGAATGCATCGGCGGACAGCACTTCCGCCCACAGATAACTGTAATAACCTGCGCCGTAACCGCCGGCAAAAATATGGCTGAAGCTGTGCTGGAAGCGGTTAAAACGCGGCGGCACTATCACCGACACCTGACTGCGCACATCGTCCAGCAGCTGCTGCACGCGGCCGCCTTGTGCCGGGTCATATTCCGCATGTAATCGGAAATCAAACAGAGCAAATTCGAGCTGACGGACTAAAAACATCGCGCTCTGGAAGTTCTTTGCCGCCAGCATTTTATCCAGCAGCGCCTGTGGCAGCGGTTCGCCGGTTTCATAATGACCGGAAATAATGGCTAAGGCCTCCGGCGACCAGCACCAGTTTTCCATAAACTGACTCGGTAACTCGACCGCGTCCCAGGGCACACCGTTGATGCCGGCAACAGCACTGGCGTCGACCTGCGTCAGCATATGATGCAAACCATGACCAAACTCATGGAACAAGGTCACCACTTCGTCATGGGTAAACAGCGCCGGCTTGCCACCGACCGGTTTGTTGAAATTACAGGTCAGGTACGCCACCGGATGCTGCAGGCTGCCGTCGGCGCGATGGCGGCGGCCCTGGCAGTCGTCCATCCAGGCCCCGCCGCGCTTTTTCGCCCGTGCGTATAAATCGAGGTAAAAACTACCGCGCAAAGCGCCGGTTTCATCATGAATATCAAAGAACTGCACATCCGGATGCCAGACGTCGACGCCAGCGCGTTCCGTCACAGTCACACCAAAGAGTTTGTTCAGCACTGTGAATAATCCAGCCAGCACTTTGGGCTGCGGAAAATACGGCCGCAACAGTTCATCGTTGATGGCATATTTCGCCATTTTCAGTTTTTCGGCGTAATAAGTGACGTCCCAGGCATTCAGCTGGTCTACACCATATTC
>CBFGPY010000536.1:0-2837 GCA_965650755.1 uncultured Chromatiaceae bacterium
TTGTTTTGACATTGCTCTTAGGCAGGCCTGAGCTGCCCCCTGTGACCGCGGGACAGGATATTTGTCTATGTGGAAATTTACTGCAGTCGCAGGCCTGTTGTTATGGGCGGGTTCTGTGTGTTCTGCCCCTTCTGTCGACGAGTTCGCCAATCAGTTTCACCGCGAATTTCAGCAAAAAATGGCCAAAAACCGGGTGCCTGGCGCTGTGTACGTCATCGTGAAAGATGACCGGATTGTGCGGGTTGGTGCTTACGGCGTGCGTTCTGTTGGCAGCAAAACGCCAGTCGATGCCAATACTATTTTTCGTTTAGCTTCGGTCTCTAAAACCTTTGCTGCTGGCCTTGCGGCTCAGGTTGAGCATGAAGGCCGTTTCGACTGGAATGACCGTGTCACCCGTTACGTGCCGGGGCTGCAGTTCCGCAGTCAGGCGATGACGGCGCAACTCAAAGTGGAACATTTGCTTGGCCAGAACGCAGGCTTAGTCGACAACGCTTTTGACGAGCTGATTGAAGCCGGTCAGACGCCGGCGCAAATCCTGCCCAAATTTCAGAACATCAACCCGCGTTGTGTGCCTGGCCGTTGTTATGGCTACCAGAATGTGTTGTTTAGCCAGATTGAAACTGTGCTGCTGAAAACCACCGGCCAGCCTTATGAAAAGCTGCTAGACCAGCGTATTTTTAAACCGCTGCAGATGCATACCGCCAGTGTCGGTTATGCAGGCTTCCTGGCCAGTAAAAACCGCGCCATGCCGCATATTGGCACCCGTCAGGGCTGGGCCGAAACCAAAGTGGTACCGACTTATTACCGCGTCAATCCGGCGGCCGGCGTCAATGCCAGCGCAATGGATATGGGTAAATGGCTCATTGCCCGGCTTGGTCACAGACCGCAGGTGCTGTCGGCCGCAGTATTAAAAGATCTGCAGACACCGAGAGTAAAAACCGCGGATAACCTGCAGGGCCGCACTTATGGGCCTTATGTCACCACTGCGCACTATGGTCTGGGCTTGCGGATTTATCAGTTTGGCAATAATACGGTTTATCACCATGGCGGCCTGGTGCGCGGCTATCGCACTGATATGTCTTATTCGCCGGACGCCGGTTTAGGCGTGGCTGTGCTGGTGAATGCCCAGACCAACGCTGTGGCCGAACTTGGCAGCTATTTCTGGCATCAGATGCTGGATACACCAGCGCAGGCAGTGCCGGTACCGCCGAAAAAAGCTGGTAAAAAACCGGTGAAGAAGCTGACGAAAAAGACGCAAAAGCCAGCGGCCAGGAAAAAACCAGCGCCGAAAAAGCCAACACAGAAGAAACCAGCGACAAAACCCGCAACCAAACAAAGATAAAGCAGACCGACGCGGGCTTTGTGCAGCAAACCGCGTCGGGTTCTATTGATTCGCACCATAGAGTGTGGCGCCGCTGTTAGTCCTTCTGATACAAATCGAGATAAAAATCCAGCTGGATGGCCGGCAATTGCTGGCATAGCGTTTCGCGCATCTGATGATTGAGTTTGTAGGCTAACGGAGTCATCTCAATCAGCTGCAGCATGGTTGCGGCATCTGGCGCCTGCCAAAGCGCTTGTAACCGTTGGCGCTGCAGATGGCGGAAACCCGCTTCGTCTTTGACAAAGTCAGGATGCAACCGGACTTCGGCGTAAGCCTGTTGTTTGAATTGCAGTAAATGTTCCGGTGCCGGGCTGACTGTCAGCAAATAACCGCCGGATCGCAGCACCCGGGCCATCTCGCCGGCATCAGAGGGTGCGTAGATCCGCAAGAGTCCGGCAAAAACGCCATCGTTAAATGGCAGGGCATAGCTGCTGGCGACACAACTACCCAGGTTTTGATAGCGTTTGGCGGCATAACGCACTGCGGTTTTGGAGATATCGAGGCCATACACCTGCACGCCGGTCAATACAGCCGCGGCTCTGGCACTGTAATAACCTTCACCGCAGCCCAGATCCAGCAATGTATCGCTGTGTTTTAGTACTTCAGCCAGCTGGCGGTTGATGGCATCCGATAAAAACTGATAATGACCGGCATCGAGAAAAGCGCGGCGGGCCTGGATCATCTCAGCATTATCGCCCGGGGCCAGCGACTTCTTGTGTTGCACCGGCAGCAAATTGACATAACCTTCCCGTGCGATATCAAATTGGTGACCCTGCTGGCAGCGCCAGGCACTGGTTTGCTGATTCAATGGTTGATGACAAAGCGGGCAACGATACATCAGAACTCCGGCACTGGCGGGCAAAGTCGGCGATTATAACCAAGCGGCCCGTTGGCCGCACTTAATTCAGGATCTCACCGGGCTGATACTCCAGGTCATTTAATTCCGCCATCAGCCCGGCAAAAATATGGGTCCAGCCTTCAATTAAGCGCTGACGGTATGCAGCCCATTGCTTTGAGGTCTGATGGCTCAGTACCAGTTCACAACCAAGCGGATGAGGCTGAAACTGCAACTGCACCATGTCGGGTTCACTAAGGCCTGGCTGGGTACAGTTGGCGGTGGTGGTGCAGCTGAACAGCAACAGGTGCGGGCGCAGGATTTGATGATATTCGGCGGTATGGACCCAATGGCGCCCGTTGAACTGTTCGATGACACGGAACTGCCGGTTTGGCGTGAATTCCAGCTGCAGATGGTGCATCCGGCCCTGTGGCGTAGCAAACATCCAGCGGCCAGCCTGATGTTCGGCCAGCCAGTGGTCAAATACTTGTGTTGGCGGTTGACGAAATAAATGACGTACCTGAATGAGCTCCGATTCAACCATCACACCACTCCTTGTTGGATGTCTGCACCGATAGGCAGCTACCGGATAAAACAGTGTAGGAGCAGGAATATGACTAA
>CBFGPY010000537.1:0-2832 GCA_965650755.1 uncultured Chromatiaceae bacterium
TCTCCGCCAGTTCCTGCTCCAGCTGGCCGGCACTCCAGCCGGCATAACCCAGTGCCAGAATAAACTTTTCCGGCGCATCATCAGTGGTCAGTTGCTCCAGAATGTCTTTTGATGTGGTGATCATCAGGTCCTGATTCAGCTGCATACTGCTGGTAAAGCCGGCCTTAGGCGTATGCAGGACAAAACCGCGGTCATTTTGCACCGGGCCACCGGCACAGACTTTGCGCTTTGCCGCGTCAGAGCCGGCATCAAATTCAATTTCCAGTTGTTCGAGTAAACTTGCGACGTCGACAGACAACGGATGGTTGATGACGATACCCATAGCACCATCTTCATTATGTTCGCAGATATAAGTCACGCTGCGGCCAAACAGCGGGTCATCCAGGCTTGGCATGGCAATTAATAAATGGTTTTGCAGACTATCCATGGCGAACTCCTCAGGCTTTTTTCGCCTGTAGCAACCCTTCAATCTGATCAAACAGCATGCCGGTGACTGAAACCGGAAAAGCAACTTCAATTTCGCGGATGCAGGTTGGGCTGGTGACGTTAATTTCGGTCAGTTTGTCACCGATAATATCCAGACCGACAAAAATAAGACCTTTGGCTTTTAACACAGGGCCAACAGCGCGGGCAATGGCCCAGTCACTTTCTGATAAAGGCCGCGCTTCGCCACGGCCACCAGCAGCCAGATTACCGCGGGTTTCGCCGCTGGCCGGGATCCGCGCCAGACAATAAGGCACAGGCTCACCATTCACCACTAATACGCGTTTATCGCCGTCGACGATCTCCGGGATAAAACGTTGTGCCATCGCATACATAGTGCCGTGCGCGGTCAGGGTTTCCAGGATCACGCTGACATTCGGATCCTGTGGTTTTAAGCGGAAAATCGATGCGCCGCCCATGCCATCCAGCGGTTTTAAAATCACATCACCTTCAGCCTGATAAAAGGCTTTTAACCGGGCGGCATCGCGACTCACCAGCGTTTTTGGTGTGTGCTGCGCAAACCAGCTGGTGTAGAGCTTTTCGTTGGCGTCGCGCAGGCTCTGAGGCTTGTTAACAATCAGCGTACCGGCATCTTCAGCCCGTTCCAGAATATAGGTCGCGTAAATAAATTCGGTATCAAACGGCGGATCTTTGCGCATCAGAATGACATCGAGATCACCCAGCGCGATGTCCTGTTCACCCTGAAATTCATACCAGCGCGCCGGATTTTGTTCAACCTGCAGCAAACGGGTGCGGGCGCGGGCCTGGCCTTCCAGCAAATACAAATCAGCCATTTCCATGTAATGCAACTGGTAACCACGGCTTTGTGCCTGTAGTAACATGGCGAAACTGGAATCTTTTTTGATATTGATGGCGCTGATAGGGTCCATCACGATGCCGAGTTTTATCAACAGCTTACTCCTTGATCAGGCGAGATCGCCCAGTTGTAATTGCAATGCCGCGATGGCTGTCAGTGCGGCCGTCTCAGTGCGTAGTACCCGCGGTCCAAGCCGCACCGGCTGAAAACCAGCCGCAGTAGTCGCAGTTACCTCGCGGTCACTAAAACCGCCTTCGGGGCCAATCACCAGCCTGAGCTTGTTTGTTGGTATTAATTCTTTAATGGTGGCGGAGGTCCAGGGATCCAAGGTCAGTTTCAGACAATTGTCTGCTTGTGCCAGCCATTTTTCCAGCGTCACGGGCAGATGAACCGGTGGCACCACAGAGCGGCCGCTTTGTTCACAGGCACTGATGACAATTTTTTGCCATTGTTCGCGTTTTTTTTCCAGCCGCTCGGCATCGAGTTTGACACCACAACGTTCGGTAAACAGCGGGGTAATTTCACTGACCCCCAGTTCTACCGCTTTCTGAATGGCAAAATCCATCCGGTCGCCGCGTGAAATGCCCTGGCCTAAATGCAATTGCAGTGGCGATTCCACCGGATTTGCCGCCGCGCTTTGAATTTGCACCCACAGCTGCTTTTTACCAACTTCAGTGATGATAGCTGCATAGTTCTGGCCATCACCATTAAATAATTCCAGAGCTTCACCGGCCTGCATCCGCAGGACTTTACCGGCGTGGTTGGCGGCATCTTCACAAAGTGCCACGGTTTGGCCTGGCGTCAGCGTGCCGGGCTGAAATAAACGTATTGTGCGCATGAGATATGATTCGAAACTGCAAAAACTGATATGGTAGCAGTCCCTTGGCACTAAGGGTACCTACAAAGGAGTCCTCGGATGGGTGTAGAAGTAGATGTGTCGGCTGGGCCAGCAGTGCTTGCGGTGTCGCAGCTATGTAAAAGTTATGGTGCGCTGAAGGCGGTGAACAACCTCAGTTTTAGTGTCAAAGCAGGGCAGTGCTTTGGTCTGCTCGGGCCAAACGGCGCCGGCAAAACCACCACGCTGGAAATGCTTGAAGGCATTATCAAACCAGACAGCGGCGCTATTTATTATCAGGGCGAAATCGCCTCACGCCGGCATTTTCAGCAACTTGGTGTCCAGTTCCAGCAAACGGCCCTGCAGGATTTTTTAACCGTCGAAGAAACCTTACAGATGTTTGCCGCTTTTTATCCGAATCCGGCGAACATAAGCGAGCTTATTCAGCTTTGTGATCTGGCTGATTTTTTAACGCAGGACCATAAAAAATTGTCCGGCGGCCAGCGTCAGCGTCTGTTGCTGGCCCTTGCGTTGGTGAATCAGCCACAAATCTTGTTTTTAGATGAACCGACCACCGGCCTTGACCCGCATGCGCGGCGTAATTTTTGGGCGTTAATTCAGCGCATCAAACAGCAGGGCCGCACTATCATTCTGACCACGCATTATATGGACGAAGCCGAACAGCTGTGTGATGAGC
>CBFGPY010000538.1:0-2828 GCA_965650755.1 uncultured Chromatiaceae bacterium
GACGCTTACCGCCAACTGGTCGAAACCGCCTTACAAAACTGCGAGCGGCTTTCACAGCTGATCAATGACTTATTAGATGTACAGAAGTTTGAAGCGGGCAAATTTGCTTTGCAGCTCAAGCCCGTCGATCTTGCAGATTTGTGCCGCCAGGCTGTTGAGGGGATCCAAAGTTATGCTTTGCGCTATCAGGTGAGCGTCGAATTGCAACTGCCGCACGAACCGACTGTGCAAACTTTGGCAGACGCATTGCGGCTGCGTCAGGTGCTGGATAATCTGTTGTCGAATGCGGTGAAGTTTTCTGCCCCACAGCGGCCGGTCATTCTGCGTTTGTTATCGCAGCCGGATGCTATCCGGCTGGAAGTGATAGATGAGGGACAGGGGATCCCGGAGGCCTTTAGATCGCGGATTTTTGAAAAATTCTCACAGGCTGATGCGTCGGATAGCAGGTCTAAAGAAGGAACCGGGCTTGGACTAACGATTTGTAAACGCATCATTGAAAGTCACGGTGGTCAAATTGGGTTCAGTAGTACCGAGCATGTCGGTACCACTTTCTGGATCCGATTAAACCGGCTAACCAATGTGGTGCCGCTTGAGCCTGTTTGACTAAACCTGGTGAGGCAGCACATACCGGTACACTGACCAGAAGTGACAAGCACTGCCAGCCATCACAAAACAGTGCCAAATCAGGTGATGAAACCGCAGCCGGTGCCACAGGTAAAACACGACACCGCCGGAATAACACAGACCTCCTGCCAGCAACCACCACAGGCCGTCAGCCGGCACATGCTCCAGCATCGGTTCTGCCGCAATCACGACCAGCCAGCCCATTAACAAATATAAGATCAGGCTGAGTTTTTTAAATTTAAGATGGGCGACAAATTCCATTGCCACGCCGATCAGGGCAATGCCCCAAACTACCAGCACCAGATAAAAACCCCAGCTGTCTTTGAGGCTAATCAGCGTAAATGGCGTATAAGTTCCGGCTATCAACAGATAAATGGCACTGTGGTCCAGTTTGCGCCAAAAAGCCTTTTGTTTGGCGTCAGTGCAGGCATGGTAGAAGGCTGAGCAGCTATACAGCAATATCAGACTGAAGCCAAAGGCAATCACTGCGGCTAATGCAGCGGGTTGTGCCGGCGGCACAGATTGCAACATCAGCACCAGGCCAATGACGCTCAAAAACGCTCCCAGTGCGTGGCTCAGCGCATGAAACAGTTCGTCATGCCCCTGATATCTTAAGTCCATCGAAATCATTCTTATTAGTATCTGGTCCGCTCAGCTTACCACATTTCTGTCCATGCATTACAGTCTGGTCGATTGCTCTGGCTGCTGAAACGGTTACAATGCGCGGCAAATGGAGAGAACTTATGCCGTTATTGCTGGTGCTGGGCTATGTCTGGCCAGAACCGAAATCTTCTGCCGCTGGCTGGCGCATGCTGAGCTTGTTGCAGTTGTTTCAGCGACAAGGCTGGCAGGTGGTGTTTGCCAGTGCTGCAGACAAATCGCCACATCGGTTTGACTTAAGTCAGTTTGGCATCGAAGAAGTCAATATAGCCCTCAATTGTGACAGTTTCGCCGTGCAGTTACGGCAATGGCAGCCGGCGGCTGTGTTGTTTGATCGTTTCATGCTGGAAGAACAGTTTGGCTGGTGGGTGGATGAGATTTGCCCGCAGGCACTGAAACTGCTCGATAGCGAAGATCTGCATTGTTTGCGCTTTGCGCGCCAGCAGGCGTTTAATGAGCAGCGCCCGGTTGACCCCGCAGATTTGACCGGTGAACTGGCACTACGCGAAATTGCCGCGATTCATCGCTGCGACCTGACGCTGACCATTTCCCGCGCTGAGCTGCAGTTACTGACTGATTTTTATCAGGTGCCGGCTGCGCAGCTCATATATTGTCCGTTTTTTATCGAAAACTGTGAGATTGATAGCAGTAGCAGTTTTGCAGAGCGGCAACACTTCAGTTTTATTGGCAACTTTCGCCATGAACCGAACTGGCAGGCGGTACTGCGCTTAAAACGGCTGTGGCCGGTGCTGCGCAAACAGTTGCCACAGGCTGAATTGCATATTTATGGTGCTTATCCACCGCCAAAAGCCACACAACTGCATGCGCCGAAACAAGGCTTTTTTATCAAAGGCTGGGCTGCTGAGGCATCAGACGCATTTCTAAATTATCGGGTTTGCCTGGCGCCACTCAGTTTTGGTGCCGGCTTAAAGGGTAAAATTATTGATGCGATGGGTTTTGGCACACCGGTCGTGACTACCGGGATTGGTGCGGAAGGTATCAGTCACAGCGCGGACTATCAGGATTTCCCCGGTATTGTGGCTGATGATGATGAGGCTTTTATTGCGTCAGCCGTCGCATTATATCAGGACCAGACGCTGTGGCTGGCTGCCCGGCAAAAAGCTGGTTTGTGCCTTGCGCAATTCAACGCGGCTGAGCTGATACCGCAGGTCTGGCAGCAGCTCTTTGCGGTACAGCAACAGCTGTCACAGCACCGTCAGCAAAGTTTTACCGGCAACATGTTAAAGTATCATCATCATCGCAGTACCAAATTTATGGCGCAGTGGATAAGTGCTAAAAACAAACTTGCTGCGCTGCAACCAAAGGAGCCTTCAGATGGCGCATCGTGACGAACTGTTGCAGTTGCTAAACAATAAATTAGAGTCGGGCCGGGTGCGAGACTATTGTCCAAACGGTTTACAGGTTGAAGGAAAAGCGCAGGTGCGGAAAATCCTGACCGGGGTCACCGCATCCCAGGCCTTGTTAGACCGGGCTGTGGCGGAACAAGCCGATGCGGTACTGGTGCATCATGGTTATTTCTGGAA
>CBFGPY010000539.1:0-2826 GCA_965650755.1 uncultured Chromatiaceae bacterium
GATGCCCGGCTATGCTTTTAGGCTGTAAGCGAAAGATACTGAACACTATGTGATTATTCTCTATGAGAAAATCATATGGCGGCCGCATGGACATTTCAGATAACCACGGCGGGTCCACAGCGATTTGTCTGACTGTTCACTTTCCACCGCCAGCCATAACATACCGCCAAATGGCCTTGTATAGACGTACGGTGACGCGTTGCTTACCGTCCCTACTCGTCATACAAGACTGTAGGTATCGGCAAGCGCAGCGTCGCCGTACAAATCGAAGCTAACTTCGATCCTTGCATTGAAGCCGAAACGGCCTCAACTAATGCCCATGTCGGGCAACTGTCGGGTCATAGTCCGCCGAATGTCAGGTGAATGCCGGGTATGCGTCGTCACCGTCAGGTATGCTAAAACGCTAAGGTACAGCTGCACTGTCTGAAAGGTGATGCGATGATTTTGAAACAATTGCGTTTAAGCCGTCTGTTGTCGCAAGAACAATTGGCGCAAATGTCCGGGCTCAATGTCCGCACTATTCAGCGCATAGAAAGTGGCCATAAACCCAGCACTGAGACATTAAAGTGCCTGGCGGCAGTGCTTGAAGTTGATGTTCAGACCTTAACTCAGGAGCACTTTGATATGGATAAAAAATCCAGCCATTGGCAGCAATTACCGACCGGCCTGAAATGGCTGTTCGCGCTGAATTTTTTCAGCTTCAGACCCAACCGTAGCGCAGCCTGCCGGGTCGAAATCATCTCGCACAGCTTTGGTTTTGTGTTTTGTTTACTCGGCATCTGGAGTGAACCGGCATTAGTCGGTGGGCTGTTAATGTTGGCGAATGCTTATTCGTTTCGCCTGCATTTGTGGCTGGGTGATAAATACGGTGCCTGGTATGACGTGGATAGTCTGAGCTGAGTTTTGTCGATGAACTGGTTTTTTGCAGTTGCGGATATTTGAAAATCTGCCAAATGTCAGTAATTTGCCCATCGCCATTTCCCCCAAAACTCCAACAAAGCCAGCATCGGCAGCCGCGGAGTGAGCGATCAAAAGTGAGCGCGGGAGGCGCGAACGGGCGAACGCAGTGGTGGCGAAGTTGGCTTTGCCACGCTAAACGGGCTTTCGCAAATAGCCCCCCAAACGCCAACACCACTGACCGCCGCTGAACCACCATTCGCCGAAGCCCTTCAAATAGCGGTTGTTTTTTCTGCAACTGCGCTTGTATGTTAACTGCATTCCTAAGCGTCGCATTGTCCCGCGCGCTTTGCCTTAACACTACAAGGACGCCTGATGAAGCTGTTGAAACTCCCCCATTTGCTGTGGCTGCTGCCCGCCCTCTGCCCTGTGGTGGCGCTGGCTAATACCGCAGTCACCCAACCCGCCGCGCCCACACAGGCACAGCAGCAAACACAAACCGCCGGCAAAAAATCTGCCATTGCCGCTTTCACCAAAGGTATGCAACAGCAACAGGGTTATTTTGATTTCTTTTATGACGTCAAAACCGACAAGGTTTATCTGCTGGTCGACAAGCTCGATCAGCCCTTTATTTTCCAGAGCTCGTTGCCGCGTGGTCTCGGTTCCAACGACATTGGTCTCGACCGCGGTCAGCTCGGTGACACCCGGCTGGTACAGTTTGAACGTTATGGCAACAAGGTGATGCTGAAACAGCTCAATACCTATTACCGCGCCAACTCTGTGAATCCAGCCGAACGTCAGAGCATCAACGAGGCTTTTGCCAGCTCTGTCTTGGCCGGATTGCCGGTCGTTGCCGCTGATGGCAATCAGCTGCTGGTGGATTACACCGCGTTTTTATTCAGCGACATTCATCAAATCAGCAGCCGCTTAGACGCGCAGCAGCAAGGCAGCTTCAGCCCGGATGACAGCCGCAGCGGTGTCTATCAGGCGCGCAGTAAAGCCTTTCCACGCAATACCGAACTGGAAGCCATGGTCACTTACAGCGGCAGTAAAGCCGGAGAATTTGTTAAACAGGTTGCGCCGGCGCCTGAGGCCATCACAGTGCATCTGCACCACTCGCTGGTGGCGCTGCCGG
Organism: uncultured Chromatiaceae bacterium; assembly: GCA_965650755.1. Lineage (GTDB taxonomy): Bacteria > Pseudomonadota > Gammaproteobacteria > Enterobacterales > Alteromonadaceae > Pararheinheimera. The sequence continues at coordinate 2,033 of CBFGPY010000539.1, forward strand.
AAGCGGGTTATCAACCGCGCACCTTTCATCCCTATTCCGGTTTCTGGAAAGTGGAATACATGGACTACGCCACCGCCTTTGACCAGCCGATAGTGCAGCGTTTGTTACCGCGTCACCGCCTACAGAAAAAGGACCCGGCGGCTGCAATCAGCGAAGCGGTTGCGCCTATTGTGTATTACCTCGACCCCGGCGTGCCGGAGCCGGTGCGTACGGCACTAAAACAAGGCGCCGGTTGGTGGGACCAGGCCTATCAGAAACTTGGTTATAAAGATGCTTTCCAGGTCAAAGACTTACCGGCAGATGCCGACCCGATGGACGTGCGCTACAACGTGATCCAGTGGGTGCACCGGGCGACGCGCGGCTGGTCTTATGGTTATGGCGTGACGGACCCACGCACCGGCGAAATTATCAAAGGCCATGTCACTTTAGGCTCGCTGCGGGTGCGGCAGGACTTCCTGATCGCAACTGGCCTCACCGCGCCTTATCAGCCAACCGGCAGTACGGAAGCGGCCAAAACCATGGCACTGGCGCGGATTCGCCAGCTGGCGGCGCACGAAGTCGGCCATACGCTCGGGCTGATTCATAACTTTGCCGGCAGCGCCAACGGCCGCGCGACCGTGATGGATTATCCGCATCCGCAGGTCGACCTGCGAAACGGCAAGCTGACGCTGGACCAGGCTTATCGCGAAGGTCTTGGCGAATGGGATTTGTATGCCATCGCCTATGGTTATGGCGACCACAACGACAGCACCCGGGCGGCCTTAGTACAGCAGGCCAAACAACAAGGCCTGGAA
>CBFGPY010000540.1:0-2824 GCA_965650755.1 uncultured Chromatiaceae bacterium
ACGGTCGCTAGCAGCCTACCGTCCGGACTGAATTCGGCGGCGATGATGGTGCCGCTGGCAATTGCTTTAATGGAAGAAAACGACACGGCACAAGCTGAAGCCCTGGTGCTCAAAGCAGTGGCACAAGGGTCGCTGCATGCCAAAGTCACGCTGGCAGAATGGTGTTTTCAGCCAAATATCCGGATTAAAACCAGCAAAGCGAACTGCCTGGGCTGGCTAACCGATGCGGCAGATCAGGACTATATCCCGGCATTGCAACTATTACATTTCCTGCATTTCAAGGCACTGATCGCCGGAAAACACCAGGCGGCAGTGACGGAACTGCAGGCTTACATCAACGAACGCGCCGGGCCTGGCATTGCTGAAGTCCAGCTGGCCCGTTATCTGTTACAAGGCAAACTGACGCCACGCGATGCCGCGGCAGCTATCGTCCAGTTACAGGCGGCAGCAAAAGCCGGTCACCCGGATGCCGCCAGTTTTGCCGTTCTGGCACAGGTGGAACATCAGCAACTCGCAGCGGCCACAGGCACGGCACAGCTGAAACAATTGGCGGAGCAAGGCAGCACGACAGCGGCCTATCTGTATGTGTCAGATTTGATGCAACAGCCGGATCTCAGTGCCACAGAGCGCCAGCAGGCACAACAGCTGTTGCGTCAGGCGATGCTGTCCTATCACCCGGAAGCCTTTTATCTGTACGGCTATGGTCTGGAGCGACGCTGGTTCGCTGACGACAGCCTGTCAGCCAATTATTATTACCAACAAGCTGCTGAGCGCTTTTTTGCCCGCGCTATGCTGCGCCTTGGCAATATGTATCGCGATGGCGAATTCGTCAAAGCCGACCCGCTGCAAGCCAGCCGCTGGTTGTATTTGTGTACACGACAAGGTATTGCCGCCTGTGCATTCCATGTCGGTGTGATGCTGGATGACGGCGAGGGGATCAGTGCTGACCCCAGCGCGGCGCTGCGGTTTTATAGCTATGGTGCCGAGCAGGGTTATGCGCCTGCGCTGAACCGGCTGGGTTTATTATATTTGTTTGGCAAAGGCACCAAAGCAGATCCGGTCAAAGCCGTGCAACTGCTGCAACAAGCGGCAACCAAAGGCAGTGTCAGTGCCAGCTATTACCTTGGATTGTTATATTTTGAAGGCAAAGAGGTCAGCCGCGACCTGACCAAAGCCCGACAGTATTTTGAACAGGCGCAGGAACATCCCAAAGCCCGTTACTACCTGGAAAACTGGCAGCAACTGACTGCTCAGCCAAACCAATAAAGCCGGATCGGGCCATCATCCGGCTGCCTTCATGCCCAAAATGGAGCCGATTAGGCTACCTGATAACTCCCTTTACAATATTCTGTAGTCAATTCGTCACTAAATGTAATGCTGCTCGCGGTGGCAATCCCGCCTCAGTTAAGCTTCTGCTTAATTCATTCCGGAGATGTGCCCATGTCTATGATTCGTCGTTCGCTGCCGATGGTAGCCCTGCTGAGTTCTGTTTTAGTTGCCCAACCTGCACTCGCTACTGTGGTTTTGGTGAAAACCAGCCTTGGTAATTTTGAAGTCAACCTGTTTGACCAGTCCACACCAGTGACAGTTACTAACTTCCTCAGTTATGTCAAAGCCGGCAGTTATAACGGCACCTTTATTCACCGCAGTGAACCTGGTTTTGTGATCCAGGGCGGCGGTTTTAAATACAGTGGAAACAATGCAGCACCTTTCAGTGCTGTCGCACAACAAGCACCAATCCGCAATGAACCAAAATGGTCCAACGTACGGGCGACTATTGCGATGGCGAAAGTGGCGGGCGACCCTAATAGCGCGACGAATCAGTGGTTTATCAATCTGGCGGATAACAGTGGCGGCAACCCGCAACTGGACCTGCAAAATTCCGGTTTTACTGTTTTCGGTCAGGTCACCGGCACTGGCATGGAAGTGATTGATGCTATCGCAGCGCTGCCCAACAAACTCAATGCCAGCTTCAACGGCGTGCCACTGCGCAATTACACCAGCGCTGATGCAACAGCGCAGCGTGCGGTGACTCAGGATAATCTGGTGCTGATTGAAAGCATCAGCGTCATCAACAGTGAGGCCAACAGCGCGGCCAGCCTGAATCCAAAAGCCAATACCGCGATTTTACAGCAGCAAAATAACGGTAGCAGCAGTTCAGGTGGCGCTTTCGGGTTTGTATTGCTGGGCTTCGCCGCTTTGCTCGGCCTGGCCCGTCGCCGTTAATTCAATAAGACAATTCCGGCAAAAGCAGGTTGCGGCAGTTGCCGCCGCCTGTTCAGCCTGTAATGGCGGCAGTTGCATACACCAACAAGCAGCGCTCCCCTGAGCAAAACCGCACTTGTTGCTTGCACCACAACGCGGGCACATCAGGGCATTCGCGATATCTTCCGCCATCTTTTAACCTCCGCGGTGCTGCAGATGCAGCTGTAACACGTTGGCCGCAGCGCTGATATGTTGTTGCAACAAGTCTACCGCGGCCTGATGACGCCCCGTCCGCAGATGTTGTAACAGTTCCCGGTGTTCTGCTGCACTTTTGTCGGCATAACCCAGCTGTACTTGCTGAAACCCCAGATACATCGCCACTTTAAGATGCAGTTGTTGCAACAACTGCAGCAAAGTCGGCATGCCACAAGGCTGATATAACAGCAGATGGAATTGCCAGTTCAGTTCACCGTGCAACAACAGGTCATCCGCTGCGGCGTCGGCGGCATTCAGACAGTCTTCAGCAGCCCCCAAAATCGCCTGACTGAGTTGTGGTAAAGCCTGCCGCAGCGCTAAAGGTTCCAGTTGGCTGCGGATCAGGCAAAGCTCCTGTGCTTCG
>CBFGPY010000541.1:0-2822 GCA_965650755.1 uncultured Chromatiaceae bacterium
AAACACCGGTTCACCTTGTTCCAGTGCCCAGCGCAGCGAGCCGTCCCGGTGCACGATGCGATATTCAACATGAAAGATCTGGCGGAAGGTGTTCGCATCCTGCAGCTGCAGCCGATCGTCCGGATGGATCACGTCCGCCCAACTGCGTTTGCGGTCCGGCAGCATAAAATCACTGGCCGGATAACCGGAGATCCCTTCAATAGCGTCGCTGAGGAATAACATGTCCCAGCTGTCATTAAACAAACAGCGATAGGCCGCACCCGGAATATTGCCAATCAGCGAACGGTATTTGGCTTCATTGTCTTTCAGCGCCTGTTCCATTTGCTGGCGGACCCGCAGGTCGGTGATAAAGGCTACAAACAGATCTTCATCCGGTAAGCGGACATGGCCAATCGCGAGGCGCACCGGCAGCTGATGACCGTCTTTATGCACCGCAGTGACATCCCGGCCAACGCCGATAATTTTGGCGGCACCGGTTTGCAGATAATTGTGCAGATAAGAATCATGCTCAGCGCGGATAGAACCAGGCGTCAGCACATTAACATTTTGCCCCAGCAATTCTTGTTGCTGCCAGCCGAAGATTTGTTCCGCGGCTCTGTTCATGCCGAGGATCAAGCCCTGCGCATTGATAGTAACAATACCATCGACCGCAGTGTCCATCATGGCGATAAGGCGGCTTTCATTGGCACTGGCTTTGGTGCTGGCATCACGGTACTTCAGCAGCAAATTAACGGCCACGACCAGCGCGCAAATCATCACAGTAGTGAAGGTAATGGCCATGGCCAGCACCAACGGCGTTTCCCCCGGTTGCTGGAGTGGTACAAAACCCGGTGGCGGTACAAATCGCGCCGCGGCCATGCCGGTGTAATGCATACCGGTTATAGCGCCGCCCATCACCAGACTGCTCAGCAATGTCAGCAACCAGGGTCTGAGTCTGAAACGACGCAGGCCAAAACGCACCCAAAGTGCCACTATTGCCAATACCACAGCCACCAGAATCGACAGCAAAAACATCGGCAGGTCGTAGCGCAGGGCGACCGCCATCTGCATGGCCGCCATGCCGGCGTAGTGCATAATGCCGATACCGGCGCCAACCAGCAGGCCACCGAGCAGCAGCTGGGGCAGGTTCAGTCGTTTTTTACTGATGAGGTCAAGTGCAATCCAGGACGCGCCAATACTGGGCAACATCGATAAAAAGGTCAGGCCGGGCTGGTAACTGACCTCAGTACAAAGGGCAAAGGCCAGCATGCCGATAAAATGCATCGACCAGACCCCACCACCAAGCGCAATACTGCCGCTGGCCAGCATCAGCATACGATAGGCAGGGCGCTGCACTGTCACTGCCTGTGCAGTGACCTGGATTGCCATCGCCGAAGCAAAGCTCGCGATTAAAAACGACAACAGCACCAGGGCAGGGCTGTAGCTGCCGGTTAACAACAGCGGATCAGCCGGATAATCAAACCATTGGGATAACCAATCGAACAAAACAAACCTCCGCGCCGGCGCAGCTGTGACCTGATTTAGCTGTCTTGCTGTCTATCATCTGACAAATTCCGCGCAGAAGCAAAGCCGGCCCGGCTGTTTTTGCCGGGCCTGTGAGATTGATTGAGGTTTTATTAATGATTGATTGGCAGCAGGTAAATATCCGGATAACCAGAGAAAGCACCATGCACCTGACGGGTCAGATCGTCGGCCAGCACCTGATGTGCACCTTGTTCCAGACCGGCGAAAGTGGCTTCGACCACGCTGGAAGGCGAGACTTTGGGCACTTCGAGGTCTTTGGTTAAATCGGTATCGATAAACCCGACATGCAGGCCCAGTACTTGCGTTTGCTGTGCCTGTAATTCCTGGCGCAGTGCGTTGGTCATCGACCAGGCCGCTGATTTAGTTATGGAGTACGTTGCCAGCAATGGCCCGGTGATCCAGCTGGCAATCGACAGCACATTGATAATACCGCCACCGCCATTGGCCGCCAGCACCGGCGCAAAGGCCTGGCTCAGGCGCAGCGGGCCAAACACGTTGACTTCCATTTGGCGCTGTAACATCTGATCGGCTTGCGGCAGTAAAATACCGCCGATTTCGGCAACGCCGGCGTTGTTAATCAGCAGGGTGACATCCGGGAGCTCCTGTGCGACCCGGCTAATTTCGGCCGGATTGGTCACATCCAGCTGCACCGGGATCACGCCGGGCAAGTTGATACTGGCCGGGTTGCGTGCTGCGGCATAGACTTTGCGCGCGCCGGCGGTCAGGGCTTGTTTGGCAAATTCCAGACCTAAACCGCGGTTTGCGCCTGTGATCAGTACCACTGCATTTTCAAGTTTCATCAATTTATCCTCAATTTATATGATGTTTATCATATTTTAAAAGTCAGCAGCGGTTAAACAGCATCCGCATGCGGTTGGGTTTTTACTGCTTAATTCAATGCTGCAGCGTTGTTGGCTGCAGGCAAAAACAAGGTACAGAGTTGCTGGCGGGTGCGGGCCAGTAAAGCCGGTGCTTCAGCCGTTGGTAAGGTTCTGGCGAGCTGCAATGCGCCAACCATAGCACTGGCCAGTAAAAACGCCTGATCAGCATGCAGCTGTCCCGCGCCTAACTGCACTAACCGACGGATCAGCGCCGCGACAGTGTCGGCGGCAACCGCCTGACCACTGGCATCCAGCCGGTGAAACTCTGAACTGAGTGCCGCGACCGGACAACCCTGGCCTTGCGGGCTGGCGGCCAGATGTTGCTCAGACAGGTAGATTTCCAGAAAACGCTGCAGTGCCGGGATTGTTGTCTGATGTTGGGCTGGGTTCTGCTCAGCACTGTGGAACTCAGTGGCG
>CBFGPY010000542.1:0-2817 GCA_965650755.1 uncultured Chromatiaceae bacterium
AACGAACAGTAGTATTGCACATACTTCGTAAAAAAAGAAAATTGAGAAAACGAGCCTCGGAGAAACATCTTTTCCTGTAATATTTTGCGAAGTTGGTGTCGCACGATTAATAAAAAATATAAAGAAATTCATCAAAAACCAAAAAGCAGAAACCGCAAGAATCTCTACTTCGTATTTATCGAGGAAAATATCAGGTATCCGAGTGCCGCTAAACTCCATTGGAATTGGCAAATACTCAAAAACTGAAACATACAACAAAGGTATGTAGAGAAAATAAAATCCAGCAAAAAAGAATGATAATTCAAATGTCATTTTCCTTACTAAATACTCTTTAGCAAAGTAGAAAGACAGCAGCAAGAAGGAGAATGATAGAAATATCAACTTAACCTCCGGATAGTGAAGATTGAAAACAACACAGGAGTGAAGTAATTTTTTCTACCCAACAAGATAAACTGAGAGAGAACTCCGGAAAAAATCTGACTAATCAATGAAGAAGCTGCAGCCCCTGTCGCGCCATATATAGGGATAAACACCATATTTAATGTCAAATTAAGACTCAGAGATATTACTGACCTTTTTAAAAGTATCAACCTGTCGTTCATCTCCAGCGAATAACGACTAGATAGAGCTCCGATATAAACAAACGGAACAGAGAATATACTTATCGCCAGTACCAGTGCGGAATTTTGGTAATCATAGCCATAAAAAAAATGAATTAATTGATTAGAAAAAAATGCCGTAAAAACCGCCAACACAACAGCAGACCAAAATAATGTTGCCCCTAACAGCCCAATATATGATTGTTTTTTCTCAATCTCACTGTCTCTTGTTTCCGCTAATATCTTCGGAATGTAGACTGCAATCAACGTCAATCCAACAAAATACCAGGCTTCACTGAGCCGGGTTGCTGCGACGTAATAAGCAACTTCAGCTTCTGAAGCCAAATACCCAAGCATTACCTGATCGATTTTCATATATAACAGGATCACAGCACCGGAAATCATCAGCGGAAAAGCTTCACGCGTCAGTTTTTCCATGCGCTGCATTGATAAAACTCTGGGTTTGCCTAGCTTGTCCTGCCTGGCCATCGCAAGATACACAATGGCGGTTACCGCAGCTTCCAATACATAAGCAGCACCAAAAATAACTAAATCCGGCTGATAAAAAATGGCATATAGCCGCAGAAACAAGCCCGCCAGCTGGCCCAGTATTAAGCCAATTGCGGCACGGTCACTGCGCCCTTCAGCCTGATAAAACCACTCAAAGGTGCTGAAGGGTAAAAACAGATGATACAAAGAGATGCAAAACAACAGCGTGCGCTGCGCAGGTTCAACCAGCCAGAAGCCCAGCAGATTGACCAGCAACACGCAAAGTAACGCCGCCAGCAACCTGGCAGCAAATGCATGCCACAGCAGAGAGCTTTTTTTCCGCCAGTGGTCGATAAATTTTTTCACCAGCAAGGTATCGAGCCCTAACTGATTTAAAAACAGAAAGATGGAAGCCAGTGCAAAGCAATACATCAACTGGCCAAGTTCCTGAGGAGGCAGCACCCTGGCCATCAACACCAATATCAGCAGCTGAGAAGCCATTTTGAACAGCTTTTCCGCCAGCATAAAGACTGCGCCTTTGTGATAATTGGCCAACACACTCACCTGCCAGAACTGCTCAGTGCTTTAGACTGCGCTGATAATGCGAAAACCAATCAACAAATTGTTGTATGCCGTGCGCCAATGAAGTAGCAGGTGAAAACGCGGTCGCATGCTGCAGCAACCCCACATCTGCATAAGTCTGGTAAACATCACCATCCTGCATCGGCAGATAGTTTTTCTGTGATTTCACTCCGGCGGCCTGCTCAATCGCCTTGATGAAATCTTCCAGTGCTACCGGTTGATTGTTGCCGATGTTATACAGCGCATAATATGGGTTGTTCGGCTGCTGCTGCGGATAACCGGCACTGCCCGGAATGCAAGACTGGATGCGCAAGACACCTTCAACAATATCATCGATATAAGTAAAGTCGCGCTGTAATTGACCGTGGTTGTATACATCAATGGCGCGCCCTTCAAGAATGGCCTGGGTGAATTTCCACGGTGCCATATCAGGCCGGCCCCAGGGCCCGTATACTGTAAAAAACCGCAGGCCTGTGGTGGGCAACTGATAAAGATGACTATAGGTATGCGCCATCAGTTCGTTGGCTTTTTTAGTTGCAGCATACAGCGAGACTGGTGTATCGACCGGATCTGTTTCACTAAAAGGTACTTTTTGCTGATTGCCGTATACTGAGCTGGAGCTTGCATACACCAGATGCTGCACTTTGTGGTGGCGACAGCCCTCCAGGATGGTCATCATGCCCACCAGATTGGAGTCGACATAAGCCATTGGGTTGTCGATGGAATATCGCACGCCGGCCTGTGCCGCAAGGTGGATCACCCGGTCGAATTGCTCAGCAGCAAATAAACAGGCAACCGCGGTGCGGTCTGCAATGTCGAGTTTGAAAAAACGAAAGTTTGTAGACGCTGATTGTTGTTGCAGCCGGCCTTGGATACGCGCCAGCCGGGCTTGCTTTAACGCCGGGTCGTAATATTCATTCAGGTTGTCGATGCCAACCACCTGATGGCCGGCGCAAGCCAGTTCTTCGGCGACTTTACTGCCAATAAAGCCTGCGGCACCTGTGACTAAATATTTCAGCATGTCCCTGTCCTTGCCGCTGCAAAAAAGTAGCCGCAGTTAAACTCCGGCTACGTCGCATGTCAGCCCAAGCTGACGAGTGATGTTAATTGAATTTTTTTACGCTGTCGGCCCGGCCTATTGCAAAAT
>CBFGPY010000543.1:0-2817 GCA_965650755.1 uncultured Chromatiaceae bacterium
GTTCATACCGGTGAAGTGCTGGCAATGGTCAATAGCCCGTCATATAACCCGAATAACCGCAAGAACACGGCAGTGCACCGGTTCCGTAACCGTGCTATCACCGACACTTTTGAACCGGGTTCAACCATCAAACCATTACCGGTGCTGGCTGCGCTGGAAAATGGCACTGCCAATATGAATACCGTGATTTCCACCGGCTACGGCGCCATCATGGTAGGCGGCCGTCGAGTGCAGGACACCAATGGTTATGGCGACCTGGACCTGACCGGTATTATGCGTAAATCATCCAATATCGGCGTGACTAAGCTTGCCCTTGGCATGCCACATGAAGATTTGCTGGATATGTATTACGAGATGGGGATAGGTTCGGAAACTGGCCTGGGCTTGATTGGTGAAAGTGCCGGTATGTTACGTGAACGCTCACGCTGGTCAGATCATGAGCGTGCCACTTTATCCTTCGGTTATGGTTTGTCGGTTACCGCAGTCCAGCTGGCTAAAATGTATTCCGCCATTGCCAACGGTGGTGTGGTCCGGCCGCTGACTTTATTAAAAACCGAGCAACCGCCGGCCGGCAAACAAGTAGTCTCAGAGCAATATGCTGATGCGATGGTCGAATTGCTGGAGCAAGTCACCGAAAAAGGTGGTACTGCGACCAAGGCCAAAGTCCCAGGTTATCGCGTTGGTGGCAAAACCGGTACTGCGAAAAAAGCTGTAGCCGGTGGTTATGGTAACGACTATATCGGTTCGTTTGCCGGCATAGGCCCGATTTCAAGTCCGCGCCTGGCTTGTGTGGTGATCATCAATGAGCCAAGTGGCGATTATTATTATGGCGGTGAAGTAGCAGCGCCTGTATTCAGCACCGTGATGGGCGCTGCGATGCAGTTGCTGAATTTACCACCGGACGGCAATGACAGCCGTATTACTAAGGTGACCGGAGGTCCCGATGCAGGTTAACCGACTTCAGCGCTGGTTGACTCCGTTCAAAGCGACTGCCGCAGGGCAGTCGCTTTGTGCGTTAGAGAAGCTGCCAGAATTAAACCTGACTGCTGATTTGCAGTACAACACTAAACAATTGAAAGCTGGTGATATTTTTCTGGCGTTGCCTGGTGTCGGCGGTCATGGCAATCGATTTATCCGTCAGGCGCTGCAACAGGGCGCAGCCTTCATTCTGACGGACAGCCTGGTGGACACCGATGCGCAACTGGCGCTGGAACCACAGGTTTGTGTCTGGCCGGATATGCTCAGTATCCTGCCACAATTGCTGAGCAGCTTTTATCAGGATGCAGCCAAACGGCAGGAACTGATTGGCATTACCGGGACGAACGGTAAGTCCAGTACAGCGATTTTTGTCAATCAGTTGTCTGATTTACTCGGCAAACCAGCAGGCGTGGTCGGTACTTTGGGTTACGGTTCTTACCGCAATCTGACCCCATTGCAAAACACCACACCGCACCTTGCCGACTTACACCGGATTTTTTACCACGCCTGCGAGCAAGGGCAGCTGCGCACTGCGATGGAAGTGTCCTCGCATGCGCTGGTGCAACAACGCGTTGCTGGTTTGCAGTTTAAAGTGGCGGTTTTTACCAACTTAAGTCGCGACCACCTGGATTATCACGGCACTATGGAGGCTTATGGCGCCGCTAAAGCGTTGTTGTTCAGCCCGGAGCTTTGCCAAACCGCGGTGATTAACGTGTCTGATGACTTTGGTAAAACACTGGCGCAACAATGTCAGGTGCCATTGTTAGTGTACGGCCGCAGCAGCGACTGCGCCGGTTACAGTCAATATCTGAGTTATGACCAGCTGCGTTCCGACGGCAAAGGTTTTAACTTACGGTTGCATAGTCATCTGGGTAATCACGATATACATATTCCGCTGTTGGCTGAATTTAACGTCCAGAATGTGCTGGCCGCTATTGGTGCCTTAGTGCAGTGTGGCCACAAGTTATCGGCCATTCTGGATGCGGTGAAAAAGCTCAAAGCCGTGGCTGGCCGGATGGAAATGTGGCAATTCCCCGATGATGTCGCGCTGGTCGTTGATTATGCCCATACACCAGATGCCCTGATGCAAAGTCTGCAGGCACTGCGGCAACAATGCCGGGGCCGGATCTGGTGTGTGTTTGGCTGCGGTGGCGATCGTGATAAAGGCAAACGGCCTTTAATGGGACAAATCGCCGAACAACACGCAGATCATGTTATCATTACCGCCGACAACCCCCGCACTGAAGCTGTACTCGATATCTGTAAAGACATTGCTGCCGGAATGCAAACCGGCGCCAACTGCCAGATCGAACCTGATCGGGAATCTGCCATTAAACTGGCCCTGATCGAAGCCCACGCGCACGACATGATTCTGGTGGCCGGTAAAGGCCACGAGACTTATCAGATATTGGGAAACCAGGTGCGGGATTATGACGAACGTAGATTTATCAATGATTTATTGGCGGAGATGAGCTGATGATCACCTTAATGACCAGTGACATTGCTACAGCATTATCAGCCCAGCTGATTGGTGCAGATATCGCTGTGAACAGTGTCAGTACCGACAGCCGGAATATTCAGCCCGGCGATTTATTTATTGCCCTGCAAGGTCCAAATTTTGACGGCCATAAGTTTGCCGAAGAAGTGGTGAATAAAGGAGCCTGTGCGCTGGTGGTGACCCGGCACCTGGATGTGCCGGTCCCACAATTAATAGTGGCAGACACCCGCCTGGCACTGGGGCAGCTCGGTGCACTGGTTAAAAGTAAACTGAAACTCAAAACTGTGGCCGTGACCGGCAGTGTCGGCAAAACCACAGTGAAAGAAATGATGGCGGCGATT
>CBFGPY010000544.1:0-2813 GCA_965650755.1 uncultured Chromatiaceae bacterium
AAGATATTCATGCCCGCAAGCAGGCGCTGCTTGCACTGCAGGCCAGTATGGCGCAAGTGCAGTTATTATTGGATTCAACCGGCGATGCCATTATCGGCGTCAATCAGCAAGCCGAAATCACCTTCGTTAATCAGGCCGCCCAGCAACAACTGGGTTACACCAATCCCAGTCAGTTAATCGGGTTACCGGTGCAAACTCTGGTCAGCAAACAAAAAGCCGCTCTGGCGCTGTGGCGGGAGATCCACAAAGCGCTGGAACAGCCGCAACAAATCAGCGGCGAAGCCGACTTGTTTATCAACCTGCATGGCGAAACCTTACCGACCGCTTACCGGGCCATCCCGGTCCCCAAATCGCAGGATGGCACAGTGCTGGTGATCTGCTGGCAAAACATTCGCGAACGCAAGCAACAGCAAATGAAACAGCAGGCGCAAAGTTACCTGCTGCACCGGCTGCTGGATGACGCAGCGCTGCCTGATTTGCTGACTGAACTGGTGAAATTTATAGAACAACAGCTGCCTCACCTGCGTGGCTCCATTTTATTGGCCGACAAACAGAATCAGGTCATGCGGGTGCTGGCCGGGCCAAGCCTGCCGGCCGATTACAATGAAAAGGTGGATAAATTACCAATCCGCTATGGTAACGGATCTTGTGGCACCGCTGCCGCGACCGGTCAGCCGGTGTATGTCGCCGACGTCCACAACGACATGCTGTGGCTGAATTTTCAGGAACTGATTGCGCCTTATGACTGGCTGCAGGCCTGTTGGTCAACACCCTTTTTTGACACTGATCGCCAGCTGCTTGGCACCTTTGGGATTTATCTGGCGGAAAAACGCGACCCGACGCCGGACGAACGGGACCTCATCCAGTTCACCGCCAGTCTGGCGGCATTTTTAGTGGAGCGCAGTGATGCAAAAGGCCGGCTGGAGCTGTTTTCCAAAGCCATTGAACAGAGCCCGGTCGGGGTGCTGATCTGCGGTATTCAGGGTGATGTCCAGTATTTTAACCAGCGTTTTATCCAGCTCAGCCAGATTCCGGCCAGTCAGCTGGATGAACTGCCACAGCTGAAAGATGTATTGCCCAGCGACCAGCAAGCCTGGCTGGAAAGTGTATTTGCCCAATTACAAAACGGTCAGCATAAGGTCAGCCGGCAGGATCAAAAGATTCTCTCTACGCAACCGCCACAGCAGCAATGGCTGGAGAGTTCATTGTATGCCATTGTCGACCGGAACAACCAAATCAGCCATGTCCTGCTTGAGCTCGAAGATATCACGATGCAGAAACAGGCCGAACAGCATTGGATGGAAAGCGAACTGCGTTTTCGCACTTTACTGGACAATACACCGGAGATCTCGGTGCAAGGCTATGAGGCCGATGGCACCACTTTTTACTGGAACAAAGCCAGTGAAGTGTTATACGGCTACAGCAAAGAAGAAGCCGTCGGCAAAAGCCTGCTGGATCTGATTATCCCACCGCCTATGCGCACTGACGTACAGGCAGCTGTGCAGCACATGGCGGACAGCGGCATACCGATCCCAGCCGGTGAACTAATCCTGCAGCGCAAAGGCGGTGAACCTGTGCATGTGTTCTCCGGTCATGCCGTGGTGCAGCTACCGGGGCGGCAGTCACAAATCTTCTGCATGGACATCGACCTTTCGGTCCGTAAACAGCAGGAAGCCAATCTTCGCCTGGCAGATGCAGTGTTTAACAGCAGTCGCGAAGGCATTCTGATCACCGACACTGAAAAAGTCATTATTTCAGTCAATCCGGCCTTAGTGAGTCTGTTTGGCTACAGTGAAGCTGAACTGCTGGGCCAAACACCGTCCGTGCTGCGCTCCGGCCAACACAGTGATGAATTTTATCAGCAGATGTGGCAACAGCTGACCGAACAAAATTACTGGCAGGGCGAGGTCATCAATAAACACAAAAATGGCACTGTGCTGCCAGTGCAGCTCAGCATCAGTGCAGTGTTTAACGAAGCCCGGCAAATCAGCCACTATGCTGCTGTATTTACCGATTTATCCGAGATCCGCGCAACAGAAGCGGAAATGATGTTCCTCAGCGAGCACGACGAGCTGACCCATCTGCCAAACCGGCAACTGTTTTTGCAAATTGCCGATCAGGCCATCAAAACCGCGCGGCGGGACCAGCTGCACACTGCAGTGCTGGTGCTGGATCTGGACCACTTTAAAGATGTGAATGACTCCTATGGACATCAATATGGTGATGAATTATTGCTGCAGGTTGCCAGCCGGCTGAAGCAAAAAGTCCGGGACACTGATGTGCTGGCGCGGCTGGGTGGCGACGAATTTGCCATATTACTAACAGCACTGCCGGATACCGGTGACGCGGCTATTGTTGCCAATAAACTTTTACAACACATGGGGCAACCCTGGATCCTCAGCGACAATGTGGAAGTCAGTCTCGGTGCCAGTATCGGTATCGCCCTATTCCCTGAGCACGGAGACAACACCACAGCGCTGCTGCAGGGTGCTGACGCGGCTTTATATAAAGCCAAGGCCGCTGGACGCAATACTTTTACTTTTTACTCAGACGCTTACACTCAGGCAGCGCGCGATCGGCTGACGATAGAAGCGCAATTACGTAAAGCGATAAAAGCCAATCATCTGCGGGTCTATTACCAGCCACAAATTGATATTTTCAGCGGCCGGATCATTGGGGCTGAAGCACTGGTGCGTTGGTTTGACCCCGAACAGGGCATGATATCGCCGATGCGCTTTATTCCGGTTGCGGAAGCCTGTGGCCTCATCAACGATGTCGGTGAATTTGTGCTGACTGAAACCTGCCGGCAAGGC